>NZ_WVUG01000100.1 GCF_017614965.1 Streptomyces griseorubiginosus
CTCCACCGCCTTCCCCGCGCCCTTCACCCGCGCCCCCTCACGTCGAAGGCGTCCCGCAGCCCGTCCCCGATCGCGTTGAACGCGCACACGACGAGGATGATCGCGAGGCCCGGCGGAACGATCAGCCACCAGCGTCCCGAGTACGCGGCCGTCAGACCGGCGGACAGCATCCCGCCCCAGTCGGTCTTCGGCGGCTGGACACCGAGGCCCAGATACGAGACGTAGGCGACGAGCAGGATCGCGTCGGCGACCTGGAAGGTGGCCGCGACGACGATCGTGGACACCGAGTTGGGCAGGATGTGCCGGCGGATCGCCCGGCCGTGCGTGCCGCCGGTGGCGCGCAACGTCAGGACGTAGTCACGGCCCTTCAGCGTCAGCGTCTCCGCCCGCACGAGCCGGGAGGGCACCAGCCAGGACACCAGTCCGAGCACGAGGATCAGCCCGAGCGTGTCCGGGGTGGTGATCGCCGACACGACCAGCAGGATGAACAGCGCGGGAATCGCGATGCCCGCGTCCACGATCCGCATCATCACCGCGTCCACCCAGCCGTCGGCGTACCCGGCCACGGCACCCCACAGTGTGCCGATGACGGTGGCGAGCACCCCGGCCGCGAGCCCGACGAGCAGGGAGACCTGCCCGCCGTACATCAGCCGCCCCAGCTCGTCGTGGCCCACGGCGTCCGTGCCGAGCGGATGGGAGCCGCCGGGCGCGAGGTTGACCTGGGTGAGGTCGGTATGGGTCTGGTCGGTGGAGTACAGCAGCGGACCGACGAAACAGAGGAGCAGGAAGAGGACCACCACCGCGAGACCGGCGACGGCCAGCTTGTTGCGGGTGAACCGGCGCAGCGAGAGACGGTGGCCCGCGAGGGGGTCGGTCGTCGGCGTGGTGGTCTGCAGGACGGCGCTCATGCCTGGCCCGCCTTCACTCGGGGATCGACGACACGCTGGAGGACGTCGGCGAGCAGCGTGCCCACGACCGTGGCGACGGAGATGACGAGGACGCAGCCGAGCAGCACCGGATAGTCCGACGACTGCGCGGCGGACCAGAACAGCAGCCCCATCCCCGGGTAGTTGAAGAGCTGCTCGACGACCAGGGCGCCCCCGAACAGCACGGGCACGTAGTAACCGAGCATCGCGATCACGGGCGTGAGCGAGTTGCGGAAGACGTGCCGGAAAAGGATCGCGTACTGCCGCGCACCGCCCGCCCGGGCGGTGCGGACGTAGTCCTCGGCCAGGTTCTCCAGCGTCGCCGCCCGCATGTACCGGCTGAACACCGCGATCATCGACGCGGCGCCCGTGATCACGGGCAGCACGAGCGCCACCGGATCGCCGAGCACCTGCCCGAGCGTGTCCCCCTGCGGCGCCTGGGAGGGGAACCAGCGCAGCGTCTGGGTGAAGACCAGCACCAGGACGAGGCCCAGGAAGTACACCGGGGTCGAGTACGCGACGAAACTCAGCGTCGTGATGACGTAGTCGGCCGGTTTGTTGCGCCGCACCGCCTGCCACATGCCCAGCGGGATCGCGAGGAGCAGACCGACGAGCGCCGACAGCACCGTCAACACCAGCGTCTTCGGCAGCCGTTGCCCGATCAGCTGGGAGACGGCCTCGTTGAGCGTGTACGACGTTCCCAGGTCCCCGTGCAGCAGGGTGCGCAGGTAGTAGAGGTACTGGACGGGCAGCGGGCGGTCCAGCCCCTGGTCGTGGTTGAACGCGGTGATCTGCTGGGCCGTCGCCTGCGGGCCGAGGATCCCGCGCGCGGGACCCCCGGGCAGCGCGTGCAGCAGGCAGAACACCACGACCGTGACGATGAGGATCACCGCGAGGGCCTGGAGGGTCCGCCGGGCCAGGTAGACGAGGGTCTCCATGGCTCAGCCGGTCCACTTCCACTGCGCGGGGTGGAAGTTGGCGAGCGAGTCCTGGGAGAAGCCGCCCAGTCCCTTCTTCATCACGGAGATCTGGTAGTCCGGCTCCGGCAGCCAGATCACGGGCAGGTCCTTGGCGAGGGCGGCGCTGTAGTCCTGCACCGCCTGGGTCGAACTCGACGTCGTGGACGCGGTGATGAGCCGGTCGACGTCCGGGTTGGAGTAACTGCCGAAGTTCGAGCCGGCCTTGGTCTGGAAGAGCGAGTCACCGGTCGGGAAGGCCGGGAAGTACCAGCTGCCCGCCGTGCCGAAGAAGGACAGCTGCCATGTGCAGATCGACTGGCCCGCGGTGCACTGCGGGGTCTGTGAGAGCACCGAGTTGACCGGCGCGGTCCTGATGGAGAGCTTGATGCCGGTCTTGGCGAGCGAGGACTGGATCGCGCTCATCATGTTGTCGGTGACGGTGGATCCGGACTGCGACAGCACCGTCATCTCGAACTTGGTGCCCCGGGCGATCCCCGCACCACACCTGCCCGGGGCGGTGCAGGTCATCACCCCGCCCTGCTCCGTCCAGCCGTGGCTGGTGAGCAGAGACTTGGCGGCAGCCGTCGAGAACGGGTACGGGTTGTCCTTCTGCGTCGGCGAGACGAAGTCGGAGGCCTGCCCCTGCGGCACCGGACCGTAGCCGGGCACGGCCGTGCCGTTGAGGACGACCTTCGCCAGGCTCGTCTGGTCGATCGACCGCTGGACCGCCTGCCGGGCGTAGAGCTGCTTGAACACGGCACCCATGGCCGGGTTGTTGAAGTTGTACGGCATGTAGGTGATGGCCCAGCCCGACCACGGCTTCACCGTGTAGCCCCGCGCGGTGAAGCTCGCCTCCTGGTCGAGGTCGGTCGGCTCGATGTAGCCGTAGTCGACGCTCCCGGAGCGCAGGGCGTTCTTCTCGGCGTCCGCCGTGGTGAAGGGGAGCAGGTTCACCGTGGGGATGCCGGGCTTCTCCCCGCCGTCGTACTTCTTGTTGGCGGTGAGCACGACCTTGCCGGCCGTCGAGAAGGACTTCACGGTGTAGGGGCCGCTGACGGTCTTCCACAGCGGGTTGGTGGCGTAACCGCCGATGTTCTTGGCCGCGTCGTTGAGGTAGGTCCAGGTCCGCTTCGGGTCGCCCTTGTCCCAGGCGTGCTCGGGGAGCGGGTTGATGGAACTCAGTTCGTTCGCCAGCATCCACTGCGGGTTGTACGCCCGGTCGAAGGCGATGGTGAAGTGGCGGTCGTCCTGGATGGTGAAGGAGGTCCAGTTGTCCGGTGCCTTGCCCGGGTTGTAGCCCGCCCACTGCGTCTTGTTCGCCTTGATGAGGTCGAACCAGAACCGCACGTCCTTGGCGGTGACGGGCTTGCCGTCGCTCCAGTGCCGGTCGCCCAGGGTGATCTTCACGCTCTTGTTGTCGGCGGCGAAGTCGGCGGCTGTGGCGATCGAACCGGCCTTGTTCCACGCTATCTTGCCGCTCGAGCCGTCGTAGGCCACCAGCGGCTCCCACAACGCGTTGGCGATGGAGATGTTGTTGGTGTTGAGGTGCGCCGCCGTGCCGATCGGCAGGATCCAGTTCGGCGTGAAGTTCGCCGGCAGCGCGTAGTTGATCGAGTCCTTGGCCGCGGACGACGCGCCGCTCGATCCGGAGCAGCCCGCGAGCAGCAGCGTGCCCACGGAGAGGGTGACACCGGCCAGGAGTCTCGCGCGGGCAGGGGACATGGCTCTCCTCGGAACAAGGGTGGGCTCTGCGGGGGTGAGGGACAGTCAACGACCCGTGTGGTCGAAGAAACAGACGCACTGCCGTAAAAAGCCTGTTACTGCTGTTCTGAAAAAAGCGTGGAGGCGGTTGCGGAGGCTTACGCTCGTCGCCCCGAACGCCGTCGACGGAAGTTACTTCGTCCATGACCGAAAAAAGTCCGCCGCGCCGCAGACACCTCGTCGGCGTCACCTCGCTCGCCGAGCGCGTCCTCGAACTCCTCGCCTCCGGTCGGGCCACGACCCGTACGGAACTGGCCGGACTGCTGGGCGCCGCTCCCTCGACGATCTCCTTCACGGTCGGTCAGCTCATGGACCACGGGCTGGTCGCGGAGGAGGGCACGGTGTCGTCCGCGGGCGGCCGGCCGCGCAAGGTGCTGCGGCTGGGCGGCAGCGACGGGTTCGCCGTGGCGGCCGAACTCGGCGGCAGGCACGCGCACGTGGGCGTGGTGCTGCCCGGGGGCGGCCTCACCGACGTCTCCACGGTGCCGTTCCCGACCGCCGACGGTCCCGAGGCGGCGCTGCCCGGACTGGTGGAGACCCTCTCCTCGCTCGCGCAACGGCACGGCCGGGGGCTGCTGCGGGGCGTGGGCCTGTGCCTGCCCGGCCCGGTCGACGTGGAGCCGGGACTGGTGACCCTGCCGGCCCGGATGCCGGGCTGGAACCGCTTCCCGGTACGGGACTGGCTGGAGGAGCGGTTCGCGGTGCCGGTCGCCATCGAGAACGACGCCAACTGCATGGCCGTGGGCGAGCACAGCGTACGGCCCGCCGCTCACCGCCAGTCGATCATGGTCAAGGCGGGCTCCGGGATCGGCGCCGGTGTCATCGCCGACGGCCGTCTCTACCGCGGCGGCACCGGCGGCGCCGGCGAGATCACCCATGTCCGGGTCGAGGCCGCCCACGACATCCCCTGCTCCTGCGGGAACACCGGGTGCCTGGAGACGGTGGCCTCCGGCGCGGCCCTGGTGCGCATCCTGCGCGAGCGCGGCCTGAAGGTGACGTCCACCGAGGACGTCGTACGCCTCGCCTCCGACGCCGACCCGGAGGCCACCCGCGCCGTCCGGCAGGCCGGCCGCTACCTCGGTCAGGTCCTCGCCGCCAACGTCAACTTCTTCAACCCCGACGCCGTGTACCTCGGCGGCATCCTTTCCACGCTGGAGCCGTTCGTCGCCGCCGTCCGCAGCCAGCTCTACGAGGGCTGCCATCCGCTGGTCACCGAACACCTGGTGATCGAGCGGGCCGTCCTCGGCGCCGACGCCGGTCTGGCCGGCGCGGGCCAGATGGCCCTGCAGCGGGCCCTGGCGCACGCGCTGCACACGGCGACCGGCAACCACCACCCCTGACCCTCCGGAGGATTCCATGCCGGCATCCCGTCCCGTGATCGCCGTCGCCGGCCTCGGCATCGAGTCGTCGACCTTCTCCCCGGCCCGCACCGAGGCCCCGGCCTTCCACCCGCAGCGCGGGGACGAGGTACTGGCCCGCTACCCCTTCCTCGCTCCCGGCACCGCGTTGCGCGAAGTCGCCCACTGGAGAGGCGCGTTGGTCGGCAAGGCACTGCCCGGCGGCACGGTGACCGCGGCGGCGTACGCGGAACTCTCCGCCGAACTCCTCGACCGTCTGCGCCGGTCGGGCCCGGTCGACGGCCTGTGGTTCGACATCCATGGCGCCATGACGGTCGAGGGCCTGGACGACGCCGAGGCCGACCTCCTCACCCGCGTCCGCGAGGTGACCGGCCCGGACGTCCTGGTGTCCACCTCCATGGACCTGCACGGCAACGTCTCCCGTGACCTCGTCCACCTCAGCGACCTGATCACCTGCTACCGCATGGCCCCGCACGAGGACGCCATGGAGACGAAGGAACGGGCCGCCCGCAACCTCGTCGACCTCCTGACGAGCGGCGCGCCCCGCCCGGTGAAGGCCTGGATCCCGGTGCCGGTGCTGCTGGCCGGCGAGCAGACCTCCACCCGCATCGAGCCCGCGCGGAGCGTGTACGCGGCCGTCGCGGACGTGGAGGCGGCCGACGGGGTCACGGACGCGGCGATCTGGGTCGGTTACGCCTGGGCCGACGAGCCGCGCAACCGGGCGGCGGTCGTGGTCACCGGCGCCGACCGCACCGCCGTGGCCACGGGCGCGGAACGACTCGCCCGCGGTTTCTGGGCGGCCCGGCGCGACTTCGCCTTCGTCGCCCCGACCGGCACCCTGGACGACTGTCTCGACACCGCCCTGGCCGCCGCGGCCCGCCCCTACTTCATCAGTGACACCGGCGACAACCCGACGGCGGGCGGCGCGGGCGACGTCACCTGGGGCCTGCAACAGGTCCTCGCGCGCCCGGAGTTCAAGGACCCCGACGGCCCGACCGTCCTCTACGCCTCCCTGCCGGGCCCGTCGGCCGTCGACACCGCCGTCGAGGCCGGCGTCGGCGCCACGGTCACCGTCACCGCGGGCGCCGAGGTCGACGACCGCCACGCCGGCCCGCTCACCCTCACCGGCACCGTCCACGCGATCCGGCACGGCGACCGGGACGCCGGGACCGAAGTGGTGCTGCGGGTGGGGAGCGTGCACGTGATCCTCACCCGGCTCAGAAAGCCGTACCACCACGAACACGACTTCACCGACCTGGATCTGAGCCCCCGCGAGGCGGACCTCGTGATCGTCAAGATCGGCTATCTGGAGCCGGAGCTCTTCGCCATGGCGGCGGACTGGAGGATGGCCCTGACCCCGGGCGGAGTCGACCAGGACCTGGAGCGGCTCGGCCACCACCGCATCCGGCGGCCGATGTTCCCCTTCGACCGGGACATGCCGGACCCGGACCTGACGGCGCGGATCGTCGCACCGTCGAACGAGCCCCTGACCGGCCCCGACGAGTGAACCGGCCTTTGAGAACCCTCAGTTGACCGCCGCGGCGATCAACTGGTCCAGCAGCGCGATGAGTACGTCCCGGCACGAGCCGCGCTCCCGGGCGTCGCACAGCAGGACCTGGACGTGCTCGGGGAGGGCCAGGGCCTCGCGGATCTCCTCGGGCGGGTAGGGGTGTTCGCCGTGGAAGCCGTTGACGCCCACGACGAAGGGGATGCCGCGGCGTTCGAAGAAGTCGATCGCGGCGAAGCTGGTCTCGGGACGGCGGACGTCGATGAGCACGACCGCGCCGAGCGCGCCGATCGCGAGATCGTTCCACATGAACCAGAAGCGCTGCTGGCCCGGGGTGCCGAAGAGATACAGGACGAGGTCGTCGCCGATGGTGATCCGGCCGAAGTCCAGGGCCACGGTGGTGGCCTGCTTCTCCTCGATGCCCTCCAGGTCGTCGACGCCGAGGCCGGCGGCGGTCAGCCGTTCCTCGGTGCGCAGCGGCGCGATCTCGCTGACCGACCCGACCATGGTGGTCTTGCCCACGCCGAAACCGCCGGCGATCAGGATCTTGACCGTGTCGGGTGCCGACCGGGTGATGGTGTCAGAGTCGGCCAAGGCCGTCCCTCACTTTCTGCAACAGGTCCAGGTCCGGGGTCCGGGTCACCGGATGGGGCGGACGGAACGTGATCCGGCCCGACTCCAGGAGATCGCAGAGCATGATCACGATCACGCTCACCGGGAGGTCGAGCCGGGCGGCGAGTTCCGCGACGGCGATCGGCTCGGCGCAGTGGCGCAGGATGCGCTGCTGCTCCGGCTGAGGTCGGGTGGCCCAGGTCGGCGGCGGGTCCACCGCGGTAACCGTCGTGATGAGCGTGAAGTCGGCGCGGCTCGGCCGGGTGCGTCCGCCCGTCAGCGCGAACGGCCGTACCAGGCGGCCTGCCGTGTCGCCTCCGCCCACCTCACGCGCCGGAATCGACGGTGGGGCCGATGCCGGCCCGTGGTGCGGCGCTGAGATGCTCACCGATCTTCTTGACGAGCATGTTCATCTGGTACGCCACGACGCCGACGTCGGCGCCCTGGCTGGTGAGGACGACGAGATGGGCGCCGGGCCCGGCGGAGGTGAGGATCAGATAGCTGTGGGCCATCTCGATCAGCGCCTGCCGCACCGGCCCGCCGCGGAAGTCCATGCTGACGCCCTTGCTGAGGCTCATCAGCCCGGAAGCGGTGGCCGCGAGCCGCTCGGCGTCGTCCCGCAGGAACCCGGTGGACTTGCTGACGACCAGGCCGTCCTCGGAGAGCACCACGGCGTGGTTCACCTCGGCGACCCGGTCCACAAGGCCGGTCAGCAGCTGATCGAGCGCGGTATGGGTGGCTGGGATGGGGCGTGTCATGACGTGTCCTTCGTCAGCGGTCGGCGGGGGTGCCTGCGGCGGGTGTACCGGTGGCGGGGCTGGATGCGTCCGTGTCGTCCGTTACGGCGGCCTCCTCCTGGTCGTACTGCGTCTCGGCGCCCTCGTCACGTGCCCGGAGCGTCCCCCGCTGGAATCCCCCGAGCGAGGAAGCGGCCTGCTCGGGGGTGAACTCCTCGAACGGGCCCTGCTGTTCACCGCGCGGTCCGTCGTCGAGGAGCTCGGCGACCAGACTGGTCTGCGGGACCCGCCGGGGGAGCGGGGCGAGCCCCGGGCGACGGGCGTGTCTGCCGGGCTGCCCGACGCGGTCCCCGGTGCCCGCCTCGCGCTCGGCCTCACCGCCCCGTGCGGCGGCCGCGGCATGCCGGGCGTCCGACACCCACCGCTCCTCACCCGGATACCGGGCCCGTCCCGGCCGCCCAGGGGCGGGTACGGCCCCATCGGCGCGTCCGGTACCGGGTACGGCCCCATCGGCGCGTCCGGCACCGGGTACGAGCCCTTCGGCGCCTCCGGTACCGGGTACGAGCCCTTCGGCGTGCCCGGTACCGGATACGGCCTCCCCGGTGCGCCAGTCGGCGGACAGGGCCTCGGCGTGTCCGGCGTCCGCGGTGTCCCCGAGCCCGTAGGCGCTGGCCGCGTGCGCGGGTCCGGTGGCCTGGACGCCGGTGTCGGCGGTGCTTGCGGTGCCGTAGGGGCCGGCCGTTTCCGTGGGGCCGGTGCCATGGACGCCGGTGTCCGCCGTGCCGTAAGGGCCGGCCGTGTCCGCGGCCGCGGTCCCGGTCGCGCGGGCGTGTCCGGTGCCGTTGAGGACGCCGGGCTGCGGGCGGGGGCCGGGGGCGGTGCCGTTCTGCGCGTACTCGTCGTCCCCGGGCCGCGCGGCCGGCGTCTCCACGGCGCTCTCGTGCCACTCCGGCCCGTCCGGCCCGGTGACCCCGTCCCAGGCCTGTCCGGCGGACCGGGCCGGCTCCGGCACCTCGCGCACCACGATGTCGTGCGGCACCAGGACGATCGCCGTGGTGCCGCCGTACGGCGACGGGCGCAGGGTGACGGCGATGCCGTGCCGGGTGGCCAGACGGGCGATCACGAACATGCCGAGGCGCAGGTCGTCGGCGAGGGCGACCACGTCGAACTTCGGCTCCACCGCCAACTGGGCGTTGAAGGAGGCGTAGTCCTCCTCCGCCATCCCGAGCCCACGGTCCTCCACCTCGACGACCAGGCCCTTGGCGACCAGCGCGGCCCGGACACCGACCGGCGAGGGCGAGGGCGAGTACGCCGTGGCGTTGTCGATCAGCTCGGCCAGCAGATGGATCACGTCGGCCACCGCCGGCGGCGCCAGGTACACGTCCTCGTCGGTGTGCACCTCCACCCGCTGGTACTCGGCGACCTCCCCGACCGCGCTGCGCAGGATGTCGATCAGCGCGACCGGCTCCCGCCAGCTGCGCCGGGGCTGCTCCCCGCTGATGATGACCAGGTTCTCCTCGTACCGCCGCAACTGGCTGGCCGTGGAGTCCAGTTCGTACAGGCCCTTGAGGACGTCCGGGTCGGTGTGCTCGCGCTCCAGCGTGTCCAGCTTGGTCAGCTGCAGGTTCACCAGGTTCTGCGACTGCCGCGCGATACCGAGGATCACCTTCTGGAAGCCCCGCCGGATGTCGGCGAGTTCGACCGCGGTGTGGACGGCCGTCCGCTGCGCCTTGTTGAACGCCCGCGCCACCTGACCCAGTTCGTCACTGCCGTAGTCGAGCGGCGGGGTCGCCAGGTCCGCGTCCACCGTCTCGCCCCGGTCCAGCCGCGCCACCACGTCCGGCAGCCGCTCCTCCGCCAGGCTCAGCGTGGCCTCCCGCAGACCCCGCAGCCGGCGCGACAGCGAGCGGGTGATCCGCCAGGACATGCCCACGCACAGCAGCAGCGCCACCAGCCCGCCCGCGCTCAGCGACGCGGCCGTCACCAGCAGGCTGTGCGCCTTGTCCCCGCTGCGGTCCAGCAGCCCGGACGTCTGGACCTGGATCATCCGGCCGTACTCGTCGCCGACCTTCGCGAAGGCCGCCGCCCACTGGTCCCGCGCGGCGGGCAGGACCACCTTGCCGTCCGCGCCCGGCCGGGCCGCGAGCACCTTGTCCTCGATGTTCTGGACGCTCTGCCACTCGGGGCTCTGCAGGATCCGCTCGGTCTGGGTCTTCGCGCCGCCCTGCAGCGAGGGCACGATCTGGTCCTGGACCAGCCAGCGCCTCGTGTCGACCAACTGCGTGAACGTCATCCACGACTTGTCGGTCAGCCGGCCGGACGGCCAGGCCTGGGTGAGCTGCGCGTCCTCCTGCGCGACCAGCTCCGCCGCGTGCTCCAGGGCGACCAGCGGACCGGCCTGCGAGGTCAGGTCGCCGTCGTCGACCTGGGACAGCTCCTGGAAGGCGTGGATCTGGTCGTCGATGATCGAGCTGTACTGGTCCAGCGCCTGCGCCGCGGTGATGTCGGTCGGGTCGTCCACCTGACCCCGGTAGTACTCCAGGCTGCCCACCGAGCCGAGGACCGAGTACAGCCGGTCCGAGATGCGCGCCGGGGCCATCTTGATCGCGTCCGACTGGCCGACCAGCTTGGCGACCGCCTTGTCCGTCTCCCTGCGCTGCGCCTCCAGCGCGGCCCGCGAGCCGCGCGGGTCGCCGGCCAGCCAGGCCGCCGACAGACTGCGCTCCCGCTGCAGGGCGAGCGTCGCCTCGGTGCCCATCGCGCCGGTCGACCGGCTCAACTGCGTCTGCGAGCGCAGCCGCAGCCCCTCCGCGAACATCTGCGTCGTCGTCACGCCCCACATCGCGGCGAGGGTGACGCTGGGCACCAGGGCCAGCAGGATCAGCGACAGACGTATGGAGCCGAGACGGCGGGGCCGGGCACCTGTCCGTGGAGACATGGTCGTCCTAGGCAGTCAGCGGAGTGGAGCGGAGAGTGACGGGGGTGGCCGTGAGCAGGGCGAGAAGGGGTGCACAGGATGCACAGGATGCTATCCGCACAAGTGACCGCACGTGCTACGGGTCTCCGAAATATTTCGCGACATCGGCGTACGAAATGTCGCGCGCCGGGCGGCTCAGCGGGTCCCGCCGTCGGCGAACCGGGCGACGGAGGCGACGTTGGCCTTCGTCACGAACGCCGGACCGGTGAGCACCGGCGAGACACCGCCGCCGCTGATGTTGCCGTTGGTCCGGTAGAGCCACAGCCCGTCCACGGCGAGGTAGCCCTGCAGATACGGCTGTTGATCCACCGCGAACTGCACGTCCCCGCTCTGCACGGCCTTTACCAGGTCCTTGTTGAGATCGAAGGTCGCCACCCCGGCCCGGCTGCCGGCCGCCTGCACCGCCTTGACGGCCAGCAGCGCGAACTGGGCGCCGTTGGTGACCACTTCGTCGATGCTCGGATCCTGCCGCAGCTTGGCGGTGATCGCGGCGGAGGTGGCGGTCGGGTCGGTGCCCTCCACGTAGAGGTTCTCGGCCTGGCCGGCGAAGGTCTTCTTCACTCCGGCACAGCGGGCCTCCAGGCCCACGTTGCCGCGCTCGTGGATGACGCACAGCGCGTGCTTGGCGTCGAGGCCGTTGAGTTTGTCGCCGACGGCCCGCCCGGCGACGCTCTCGTCCTGGCCGAAGAACTCCAGGAGCCCGTCCGGCCGCCAGGAGTCGGTCCCCGAGTTGAGGCCGACGACGGGTATGTCCGCCGACTTGGCCTGGGCGACCGGCCCCCGCATCGCCTGCGGTTTGGCCAGGGTCACGGCGATGCCGTCGACCTTCTCCCGGATGGCGTCGCGCACCAGTTCGGCCTGCCCCGCCCCGTCCGGGTCGCTGGTGTACGTCAGATCGACGTCGTCCTTCGCGGCCGCCTCCTCGGCGCCCTTCTTCACCAGGTCCCAGAAGGCGTCGCCCTTCGCGCCGTGCGTGACCATGGCGATCCTGATGCGGCCGCCGCTGCCGGCCTTGCCCGCGGAGCCGGCGTCGGACTCCGACTGACCGCCGAAGGCGGAGCACCCCGTCACGAGAAGCCCGACGGCCACCGCGAGGGCGGCGACACGCACGGATCTGTGGGAGGCGGGAGGCGGGGGAGGAGTGTTCATGAGGGTGCGGCACCTCGCTGTGCGGCCGAACTGGAGAAACGGCGAGAGGAGCCCCGGACGCCGTCCGGCGTGCCGTGCGCCGTCCGGGTGACTCTCGTTGGCCGGAGCCAATCGCGTGTGACCTCCGGTAGTCAAGTGAGCAGCCACTTTCAGTGAGTTGCCGCTGCCGCATCGTGATGCTCTCGTGGCCCGCGCGGTCGGCGATCCGCCCGGTGGGCCGGCTGGCCTAACGCCTGGTGTCAGAGCCGTGCGGAGATGAACTCGCTGACCTTGTCGGCCACGGCCCCCGAGTCGCCGCCCGCGGTGGTGACGGCCGAGACGTGGGGCCGTGCGGACACGGCGCCCACGAGGACGAACCGCTGCCGGGGATTGGCCTTCGCGGCCGCCTCCGTCGCTCCCCTCATGCCGGTGCCCACGGCGAAGATCAGACCGCAGTGGTGCTGCACGGCACCGTTGATGTACGGGAGCGACCCCGTGGCGTCGATCGTCGGGTCCGGGTAGCGCTGTGCGTTGACCTTGCCGGTGGCTGCAGCGTCCTGCATGCCCTGCCAGGTCGCCCGGGCGAGGACGGCGTCGGTGGAGTTCGCGGGAGTGTCCAGCAGGCATACGCGCAGATTGCGGGAGACGTTGGCGGCCCGTGGGGCGCGCGGCCCGACAGGCAGGACGACGGCGAGCACCACGGCGGTCACGACGGCCAGGGCGAGGACCGTGCTGCTCAGCGCGGGACGGCGGCGTACCAGGGCGACGAGGCTGCGGACGGCGGGAGGGGATGCCTGCATGGAAGTCCCTTGGTGGGGCGGAGGGATCAGCGGGTGCGCGCGGTGCGCCGGCGGTGACGGGCGAGGACGGCGGCAGCCGCCGCGAGGACGGCCGCCCCGGCACCGCCGGCCGTCCAGACCGTCGGTCCCCAGCCCGTTGCCGAACCGCTGTCCGCCGCCGGAGCGGCCGGGGACAGCAGCGGGTTGGTGCGGGAGGCGGGTTCTGGTGCCCGCAGAGCCTTCAGCGGGTCCACGATGCCGTAACCGATGCGCCCGTCGCGCCGGGACGTGGTTGCGGAGCGGTCGGCTGTGTCGATGAGCCTGGCGACGATCTGCCCGGCGCTCTCCTCGGGGTACCGGGAGCGCAGCAGCGCGGCGGTGGCGGCGACGTAGGGGGCCGAGTAACTGGTGCCGTCCTCGGTGAGGTGGCCACCGCTGCTCCCGGTGGAGTAGATGCCGACCGCGGGCCCGGCCAGGGCGACGTACGGGCCCGACTCGCTGGTTTGCCAGAAGGTTCCCTCGCGGGTGGTTCCGGAGACGGCGAGCACGCCAGGGAAGGCCGCCGGATAGGTCACCGGATTCCCTGTGCGGCCGTTGTTGCCCGCGGCGGCCACGACGACGATGTCGTGCCGGACGGCGTAGGCGACGGCGTCGCGCAGTTGAGGGTCGGCGTTGGTGGTGACCATGGACACGTTGATCACATCGGCGCCGTGCCGAGCCGCGTAGACGATCCCTTCGGCCAGGGTGAGGGGATCCGCCGCGGCGCCTACGCTGACGCGGACCGGCAGGAGGCTCGCCCGGGGCGCCAGGCCGGCCACCGCCCCGTCCGTGCCGTCGCCGGCGATGACCCCGGCGACGGAGGTGCCGTGGGAGTCACCGGAGAGGTCCACCTGCCCGGACGCGGCCTGGTGGGTGAGATCCGTGCCCGGCAGTACCCGGCCGGACAGATCCGGATGACGGGCGTTGACGCCGGTGTCCACCACGGCCACGGTGACGTGCTCACCCTGACTGAGCGACCAGACCCGAGGAGCGTTGAAGTGCCGGGCGTCCAGTGGCCATTGCGGGGCGGCGGGCACGGGTGCGGCCGGGGCCGACGCCGTGGACAGCGCCAGCAGCGACGGCAGGACGGCGTACGCCCACGACCTGACGAGCCCCCGCATCACATCCGTCCCCCCTCATTTCCCGCTGACGGGACATCAACTTACGCGCGCCGAAGGTAGATTGACGCATCGCGCTGACATGGAACAGTCAAGAGTGACTCATGGGATCTTCAAACTTGTAAGTGCCTTGTGGTGTTTCTGTGGCGATGTCCGGAGTTGCATGGCTGTTGCAGTGACGTGACCCCCTGGTACAACCCCTCGCTGGCAGCCGTTCGTTGACGGATTATTGCGGTGGCGGGGGAATCCATATGGGCCGCTTTTGGGCAACTCTTCGGCGTGCACGCATGGCGCCGAGGCCTACTGCACTGGTCGCGGCCGGTGCCTTGATCGCAGTGCTGGCAGGACAGTCGGCTCAGGCCCTGCCCGCGGGTGCGGGCCGGCCGGTGACCCCGCAGCAGCAGGTCGGCACGGCCGCGGGCAGGAAGCACGTGGTGACCGCCGCCGCGACCGGGAGCAGGGCCCGGTCGAAGCTCGGGGCCGCCGACCCCGGCAAGGTCAAGGGGGCCGTCAGGGCCTATCGAGCCCATGTCAGACAGAACGATCCGGCCAACTCCGGCAGCAGGACCCACAAGGCCCCGAAGGCTGTCTCCGCCCCGTCGGCGACACAGCCCCGGGGCTTCGATATCTCGACCAGCGTGGAACAACACGGCCTCGACACCGCCACCACGACCGTATACAAGAACGCCGACGGCACCTACACGGCCCAGATCCACACCCACGCCGTCAACCACCGCCAGGCCGACGGCAGCTGGGCGCGCATCACCGGGGCCGTCCCGAACGGCTCGACCACCGCTTCCCACCGCACGAGCCGTGCGGCGCTCAGCAATGCCGGCAACCCGACGGGCCAGGACAACGCCTCCTCCTCGACCTACGTCGAGTCGGGCGTCACCCAGAACTTCCACGGCAACGGCCAGCTGTACGTCGGCAAGTACCAGAGCCACGACTACAACTCGTTCCTGCAGTTCAGCGGCTTCGGCACACAGTTCGCCAACGACTACGTCGTCAACTCGACCCTGTGGCTGGACACCGAGTACTCGGGTCAGGACACGACCGGCACCTGCTCCTCCCAGGCCGTGAACGTCGCTCCCGTCTCCGCCTCCTGGGATCCGGCGAAGATCGACACCTACCCCGGCCCATCGGCCGGAGCGCAGATCGGCACGGCCAGCTTCGCGGCCGGCACCGACTGCTCCAACGGACGTCAGTGGGAGGGCATCAGCCTCGACACCAAGACGGTGATGAACTGGGCGCACGGCTGGGCGTCCAACTACGGTCTGCGGCTCAGCGCCGCGTCCACCGCGGCGGCGGCCAAGGAGTTCTACGCCGACGACCCCTATCTGGCCATCGAGTACACGCCCAACGGCGCGGGCGCCTCCTACTCCGAGGTCAGCTACGCCTCCCCGTGGAACAACCAGCCCGGCTGGGGCAAGGTCACCGTGCAGAACCGCGGCACGGCCACCTGGACGCCGACCAACGGCTACAAGCTATCGTACCAGCTCTACACCGTCTCCGGTACCACCCGCACCCTGCTCACCAGCCCAGCCGCGACCCCGGCCGCTATGCCCTCGACGGTCGCACCGAACAAACCGGCCACCGTCACCGCCTCGATCCCCGCACTGACCGCGGGCAAGACATATCTCATCTGCTGGGACATGTCCTACAACGGGACGCTGTTCTCCACCTACGGAGTCCCGCAGACCTGTTACTCCCTGCCGGTCGTCAACAACCCGCCGATCGTGGACACCTTCACACCAGGCAACAACGGCTCGGTATTCGGCCTCACGCCGACACTCGCGGTGACCGCGCACGACCCCGACAACTACCCGGGCACCGGGCTCAGTTACTCGTTCAACGTCTATGCCAACGGTTCGACCACAGCTCTGGCCACTTCCGGTTCACTGACCACGCCGACGTGGACGGTCCCGGCGGGCAAGCTCGCCTACGGCAGGACGTTCTACTGGACAGCCCAGGTCAGTGACGGCAACGCGGCCTCACTGTGGTCCGCGCCCGACTACTTCACCATCCCTGCCGCCCCCCAGCCGCTGGTCACCGCGCACCTCGGCGCGGCCCCGTACGACGCCACCGTCAAGGGCGTCGACCCGCAGCTCGGCGACTACTCGACGCAGACCACCGACGCGACCGTCCCGGGGCCATCCGACGGCCCGACGCTCAGCGTCCAGCGCACCTACAACAGCCTGGACCCCGGTGTCTTCAAGGCGTTCGGCGCGGGCTGGTCGTCGCTGCTGGACATGCGCGCCACCGAGGACGCGGACGGTTCGGGCAACGTCGTGATCACCCTGGCGGACGGGCGCCAGGAACGGTTCGGCGCCAACGGTGACGGCACGTACAGCCCGCCGGCCGGCGACTACGCCGTCCTGTCCGCGCCCGCCCCCGGGTACGGCACCTCCGGCTTCATGCTGACGGAGAAGTCGGGCACGCGGTACTTCTTCCAGGACCAGGTCACCGACCCCGTCACCGGCCAGACCTACTGGGGGCTGACTCAGTACGGCAACCGTGACGGTCACGGCCTGGACATCCAGTGGACGCACGTCACCCTGACCCTTCCGGACGGCAGCGCCATCAAGCCCGAGGAGCCCACGGGATTCGGCTACAACCTGGACCAGGACAACGGGTTCAACGCCGGCGACCACAACACGGCGGACATGCCCGTCACGCTGCAACTCACCTGGGGCGTACAGCAGGTCACCACGTCCGACGGCACCGTCAAGAACGTCCCGCACGTCGACAAGGTCACCTCGAAGCCGGGCCTGTTCACCACCACCCTCGACCCGTGGACGTACGGCTACGACTCCGCCGGCGACCTCACCTCGGTCTGTCCGCCGGCCTCCAGCAGCACCACCGCGACGGACTGCACCCAGTACAGCTACACCTCGGGTGCCGCCTCCGGGTCGCACTTCGCCTCCATGGTCCTGGACTCCAACCCGACCGACTACTGGCGGCTCGGCGACGCGACCGATTCGGTCACCGCCAAGGACGGCGTCGTCGCCAACGAGGGCACCACCGACGCCACCGCCGCCCATCTCACCTTCGGCCAGGGGGGCCCGTTGGCCGGCACCCCAGCCACCGCGGCCTCCTTCAACGGCACCAGCTCCTACCTGGCACTGCCCGACAACCTGCCGGCTGGCGCCGGCAACCTCGCGGTCGGCATGTGGTTCAAGACCACGCAGGCGGGCGGGACGCTCTTCTCGTACCAGAGCGGAAAACCCGGTACCGCCGTTTCCGCGAACTACACCCCGTCCATCTACATCGGCACCGACGGCAAGGTCCATGCCGAGTTCTGGGACGGCAAGGTCACGCCGATGGCGTCGCCCAAGGCCGTCAACGACGGAACATGGCACTACGTGGTGCTGTCGGGGGCCCGCACCAACCAGGCCCTGTTCCTCGACGGCGCCCAGGTCGCCACCCGCACCGGCAGCACCATCACGGTGAGCGGGGAGCCCTACACCACCGTCGGCGCGGGCGAACTCGCCGGGTCCTGGCCGTCGGTACCCTCGGGCAACGCTCTGGGCTGGTTCAACGGTCAGATCGAGGACGTCTCCTTCCTCCAGCACCCGCTCGGCCTGCCCGCCGTCCAGCAGGAGTACGCCTCCGCCACCCTGGCCTCCCGCGAACTGACCGGCACCACCCTGCCCTCCGGCAAGACCGCGCTCGCCGTCGCCTACGACGCCCTGACCGACCGCGCCTCCTCCGTCACGGACGCCGACGGCGGCACCTACCAGCTGGCCACCCCGGTCACCACCGGGAGCAACGACTACTACTACGGCGCCGTGCGCGGTACCCGGCCCGCCCACGACTACCCGATGACCGAGTCGTCCGGCCTCGCCGCCGCCGACCAGTACGGCATCGACAACCCGGCCGGCGGCGCCTCCGACGGCATCTACAACGACGTCATGCTCGGCGAACCCGGCATCTTCGGCCCCGGCGGGGACACCGCGGCCGGCTTCAACGGCACCGACTCCTCCCTGTCGCTGCCCACCGGAGCCCTCGACGACAGCGGCGGAAACGCGTCCGTCGCCCTGTGGTTCAACACCAAGCAGGCAGGCGGCGTCCTCCTCTCGTACCAGAACGCCCCGATCGGCTCGGTGCCCACCAGCTACACCCCGGCCCTCTACATCGGCACGGACGGCCTGCTGCACGGGCAGTTCTGGGACGGCAGCCTCTCCCCGATGGCCTCCAAGGCGGCGGTCAACGACGGCAACTGGCACCTGGTCGTGATGACCGCGAGCGGCACGGGCCAGACCCTGTGGCTCGACGGACAGAGCCAGGCCACACGCACCGGCAAGTCCATCGCGGGCCAAGCGAAGACCTGGGGCGAGACCACGGTGAGCGTCGGCGCCGGATACGTCGCCGGCTCCTGGCCGAAGCCGCCCACCAACGCGCAGGGGTACTTCAACGGCGAGATCGGCCAGGTCGGCATCTACCAGACCGACATCGGCCAGAGCAGCGTGGAGTCCCCGCTCGGGCTGTACACGGCCAAGGGCTCGGCCACCATGCTCATGCCGTCGACCACACTGACGGTCACCGACCCCGCCCAGCACACCGAGACGTACACCTTCGACCCCTCCAACGGGAACCGCACCACCTCCGTCACCGACGCGGGCGGCGGCCGGACGACGTACGCCTACGACTCCCTCGGCTTCCAGGACGCCGTCACCGACCCGGACGGACACTCGACCAGCCGTCAGCACGACGCGTACGGCAACGTCCTGGCGACGACGACGTGCCGTCAGGTGAACTCCTGCCAGACCTCGTACTTCAGCTACCACACCAACGCGTCCGACCCGATGGACCCGCTCAACGGCAAGGTCCTCTACGCGTCCGACGCCCGCTCCGGCGCTACCGGCACCGCCAACCCGGCCTACCGGACGGCCTACACGTACACCCCGTTCGGTGCCCTGGCCTCGGTCACCACGCCTCCGACACCGGATTATCCGAGCGGCCGGAAGACCAGATACACGTACTACAACGACAACGAGACCTTCAAGGACACCAACGGCGTGGCCTACACCGAGGTGTACGGGATGCTCGCCACGGTCACCGACCCGAGCGGCAAGGTCACCCGCTACCACTACTGCGGCACCGACCGCCTCGGGAAGGTGTGCAGCGAGACGGGCCCGTCCGGCCGGACCACCTACTACCTGAACGACTCCCTCGGCCACCTCACCACCAAGGCGGTCAGCTCCGACACCTACCCGGTGACGTTCACCTCCTCCGGCGCGCCGGTCGGCGGCGTGCAGACCAAGTACACCTACGATCCGCTGGGCCGGACCCTCACCAAGACCGGTCCGGCGACCACCGACGCGGTCAGGGGCGTCACCCACACCCCCAAGACGACCTACACATACGATGCGGACGGCGACCTGACCGGCACCTCGACCGCTGACACCACCGGCCACGACACAACCCGTGCCACCGCCTACGTCTACGACGACAACGACCGGGTCAAGACCGTCACCGACCCGGCAGGTCAGGTCACCGCGTACACGTACGACAACTTCGGCCGCCGGACGACCGAGACGAACCCGGGCGGCACCACCTACCGCTACGCCTACTCGCCCACCGGCCAGCTGCTCACCACCACCCTGCTCGGCTGGACCGGCGACCCGACCGCGCCATCCGACCCGACCGACCTGGTCGTGGAGTCCCGGGCGTACGACCCAGCGGGGCGGCTCGCGTCCGTCACCGACTCCATGGGCCGGACCACCGCCTACAGCTACTTCGACGACAACCTGCTCCAGTCCCAGACCGACGCCTCCGGCACGTCGATCGCGACCACCACCAAGGCCTACGACTACGACGCCGCCGGCAACATGACGTGGGAGTGCGACGTCTGGTCCGGCACGTCCTGCCTCAAGCAGACCCAGTACACCGTCGATGCCGCCGACCGGACCGCCAAGACCGTGGTCGACCCGTCCGGCGTCAACCGGATCACCGTCAACACCTTCGACCCGGACGACAACGTCCTGTCCCGCATCCTCACCGGCGGCGGCCAGACCCGGCAGATCGGCTACTCCTACGACGCCGCCGGGAACCGCATCGCCCAGTCCGTCCGGACCGACACCACGGGGCCGACCGGCTACTGGCCTCTCACCGAGGGCACGGTGGCCGCCGCCGACTCCTCCGGGAACGGCTTCACCGGCACCCCGTCCACCGGCGCCGCTTGGGGGCCGCCCGGTAGCAACTACACATCGTTCAACGGCACTTCCGGCGCCGTCCTCACCAGCGGCACACCCGTCGTGGACACGGCCAAGGCATTCTCCGTCTCGGCGTGGGCGTACCTGAGCGCCACCAGCACCACGAAGGACTTCACAGTCGTCAGCCAGCAGGGCGCCCAGAACAGCGCTTTCCAGCTGGAGTACAACCACACCACCAAGTCCTGGGCCTTCGTCCGCCCCGGCAACGACACCAGCACGGCCACCAACTACGTCGCAAGCGACCCCACTCCGGCCACCGCCGGCACCTGGACCCACCTGGTCGGCGTCATGGACGCGCTGGGGGACATGAGCCTGTACGTCAACGACGTAGAGGTCAGCGGCAACTGCCTCAACTGCACCCTGGTGACCGACCCCACGCCGATGGCCAGCACCGCGGGTGTGGCGATCGGCCGGGGGAAGGCCGCCGGCGCCTCGGTCAACTGGTTCGCGGGCCGGGTCCGCGACGTCCAGCTCTACGGGCGTGAACTCAAACCCGTCGAGATCGGCCAGCTCTACGCCTCGGCCACCACCACCGGTGAGTCGCCCATCACGGTGGGCGCGGCGGGCTGGTGGAAGCTGGACGACGGTGAGAACCCGTCCGCCGGCGACCACTCCGGCGCCGGGAACGCCGGAACGCTGAACGCGTCGACGAGCTGGTCGACGGAGAACAGCGGCTCCGCCGTCTTCGCCGGGGCGGGGCAGATCGCCACCGGCGGGCCGGTGCTCGACACCACCAAGAGCTTCTCGGTGTCCGCCTGGGCGAAGATCACCAGCACCCCGACCGGCACCTGGCAGACCGTCATGGCCCAACAGGGCACCCAGGCCGCCGGGTTCTCGCTCGACTACAACCCGACCGCGGGGCGGTGGGCGTTCGACCGGGCCACCACCGACGTCGCGTCCCCGACCCTCGCCGGTGCCCTCTCCACCGCCGCCCCCACCCTCAACGCCTGGACCCACCTGGTCGGTACGTACGACGCGAGCAGCGGAAAGATGACGCTCTACGTCAACGGCGCCGCCCAGAACACCGCGACTGACACCACACCGATCGCGAGCTCCGGGGGGTTCGTCATCGGCCGGGGATACACGGCCGGCGCGGCCGCCCAGTACTTCAACGGCTCGGTGAACAACGTCCAGACGTACAACCGCGTCCTGTCCGCCACCGAGGTCGCCTCGCTGCACTCCTCGGCCGGCACCGCGGGCTCCGCGCCGCTGATCACCAGCTGGACCTACGACCAGCGCGGCCTGCCGGTCACGATGACCGACGCACGCGGCAACGCCGCCGGTGCCACCGCGTCCGCGTACACCACCCACTACGCCTACGACGAGGACGGCCGGCTCACCACCACGTCCTCGCCGCCCGTCAGCACCGAGACCGGCGGGGGCGCCGCCCAGCAGACCGTGGCGATCACGAAGTCGGGCTACGACACCTACGGCGAACCGGTCGAGACCGACGACGCCAACGGCAACATCGTCACCACCACCTACGACCTCGACGGCCGTGTCCAGGCCGTCTCCCAGCCGGCGTACACCCCACCGGACGGCTCCGGCACGGTCACCCCGACCACCTCCTACACGTACGACGCGCTCGGAGAGGTCCACACCGAGACCGACCCGCTTCAGCACACCGCGTCGTACGTCTACGACCAGCTCGGCGACCGCGTCCAGCAGACCCTGCCGGGCAGCCTGGTCACCCACGTCGGCTACGACACCGACGGCGAGGTCCTCAACACCACGGACCCGACCGGCGCCAGGACCGAGGCGACGTACGACGCGCTCGGCCGCGAGGCCACCAGCACCCAGGTGGAGCGCAGGCCCACCTCGGCGGCCTACACGACGAAGTACGGCTACGACGGCCTCGGGGACCTCACCTCGATCGAGGACCCGCTCGGCAACACGGCCACCGCGACCTACGACGCCCTCGGCGAGACCAGCACCGTCACGGACTCGTTGCACAACACCACTTCGTACGCGTACGACGTTGCCGGGCAGGTAACCAAGACCACCGCCCCCGACTCCACGGCGAACGCACAGGGCTACGACCAGGCGGAGAGGCTCGTCTCCGTCGCTCGACTCGACGCGAACGGCGCCACGCTCAGTTCCACCTCGTACGGCTACGACGCAGCGGGCAACCAGACCTCGGCCACCGACGCCCGGCAGCACACCACCACCGCGACCTTCGACGCACTGAACCGGACCGTCAGCCAGACCCAGCCGGTGGACGCGAGCACCTCGATCACGACCTCCTTCGGCTACGACGCCGCGGGCAACGAGACCCGCTACACCGACGCCGACAAGAACGCGACCTACTACACCTACAACCCGCTGGGGCTGCAGGAGACCAGCGTCGCCCCCAGCGTCACCGGTCTCACCTCGGCCGCCGACCGCACCACGACCTTCTCCTATGACGCCGACGGCAACCAGCACACGCTAACCCGCCCGGGCGGGGTGACGATCACCGAGTCACACGACGAGAACGGCCTGCTGACCGCCGAGTCCGGCACCGGTGCCGAGGCCGCCACCACGGCCCGCTCCTTCGGCCACGACGCCGACGGCCGTCTCACCTCGGTCTCCGCGCCGACCGGCACCGACACCTTCGCCTACGACGACCGCGGCCTCCTCCTCACCATGGCGGGCCCTGGCGGTAACGCGAGCTACGGCTACGACTCCGACGGCGACATCGCAACCCGTACCGACGCCACCGGGACCGCCACCTTCGGCTACGACGCCGACGGCCGGGTCAACAGCGAGACGGATCCGCTGACCGGCACCACGGCCACGCTCACCTACAACCAGCTCGGTCAGACCAAGTCCGTCACCTACGGCTCGGGCGGCGCGACGAGGTCCTACGACTACAACGCCTCCCACCAGCTCTCCTCCGACGTCCTGAAGACCCCCTCGGGGACCACGGAGGCGTCGGTCGCGTACACGTACAACGCCGACGGCCAGATCGCCACCCAGACAACCACCGGCACGGCGGGCTCCGGCACCAGCACCTACGACTACGACTACGCCGGCCGTCTGAAGTCCGCGGCCACCGGCTCGGCCACCACCAGCTACGGCTACGACGCCAACGGCAACCGCACCAGTGCCGGTGCCGCCACCGCCACGTACAACGCCCGCAACGAACTGACCTCCGTCACCAGCGGGTCAGCCACCACCACGTACGCCTACACCGCGCGCGGAACGACGTCGAGCGTCAGCTCCGGCGGCTCCACCACCACCTACACCTCCGACGCCTTCGACGAGCTGACCGCCACCGGTAGTGGCGGCAGCTACAGCTACGACGGCCTGGGCCGGCTGGCCACCGCGAGCTCGGGCGGTCGCAGTGCCGCCTTCAGCTACGCCGACGGCACCAACAACCCTGTGTCCGACGGTACCCAGAAGTTCGCCCGGGACGCGGGCGACGGTGTGCTTGCGGTGAGCGCGGCCGACGGTACGGGCGCCGACCTCGCCCTGACCAACGGTCACGGTGACGTCACCGGCACCTTCACGGCCACCGGCACGGCGCTCACCGGCTCCACCGCCTACGACCCCTACGGCACGCCCACCGCGACCACTGGCAGCCGCAGCGACCTGGGCTACCAGTCCGGCTGGACCGACCCGGCCACGAACTACGTCAACGCCGCCGCCCGCTGGTACAACCCGGCGAACGGCGACTTCACCAGCGCCGACACGGTGAGCAACCCGCCCACCCCGGCCGTCGACGCCAACCCGTACGCGTACGGCAACGACGACCCGCTCGACGCCACGGACACCTCCGGCCACGACGCCTGCACCAGCGACGACATCAAGGCCCAGGAGGAGGCGTACGAGGCGCAGCAGGCCTATCTCAAGCAGTGGCAGGCGGGTGCCTGGGACCGGATGGAGAAGTACTCCCAGGACCAGCACAAGGCCTGGGAGCGCGAGAACGCCCGGAGGATGGCCCAGAACGAGGCCGACGAACGGGCCCTGCAGCAGCAGATCGCCGATCAGGAGCGGCAGTTCGAGAACGAGTTCAACGACGCCATGAACTGGGAGCCGTCGGGTCGTTCGGGCGGCCACGGTTCGGGCTCGGACTCGGGTTCGTACAGCGTCTCCTACGGCAACTCGTACGGCTCCTACGGCTCGTCCGGGGGCTACTCGTCCCTCTACTACGGAGTCGCTGTCGGCGGCGCGCTGACCTACGGCTACGGCGCCGCGAGCTCCGCGGGTGGCGGGGCTGCCGCCACCGAGGGGCTGGAGGCGGTCGGCGACGTCATCTGGGAGGAACTCGCCTCGGCCAGTGCGGAGGAACTCCTCTTCGGTCTCGTCCTCGCCGCCTCGGCGGACGACGACTGCGGCGCCCACGGCATCCCCACTCGCCCCAAGAACCAGAACCTCGGCGGCATCAACACCACCCCGGTCATCGGCGCCACCCCGGACGAGGACGCGGCCGCGGCCGCCGCCCACCAGGCGGTCAGCTCGTCGGCAGCCACGGACACGGGCGTCACCACGGCCACCAACGGCGCCGGCGGCAACGGGACGGGGACCGACGAGGACAGCCAGTGCGGCAACGTGCCGCGTGACGTCCGCTACCAGTACGAGGACCTCGACGCGAAGAACCGGGCCCAGGGGGCGACCGCGTTGATCTGCCCATCGGACCTGAAACCCAGCGGCAGTAAACGGGACAGCATAGCCTCGGTCCCCGTGGCCGGGTTCCCGGACGGCCCCACGAACAGCCTCGGCCCGGGAAGGGCGACCTACAACAAGACCCACATCATCGGTGACCAGTTCAACGGCGCACCGAAGGCCGAGAACCTCTTCACCGGATACGACCGTATGAACAAGAGCGGCATGCGGCGGTGTGAGAAGAGGATGGAGACGCAACTCAAGCAGGGCAACTGGGTGCAGTATTCCGCGACCCTTGAGTACTCCGACGACACGAACCCCATACCCACCGGAATACACATGACGGCCACTACCAAGGCAGGACCGCTGTTCGATGTGACAGTGGAGAACAACTCAAGCTGGCAGGACACATGCTGAGCCTTTCGGACCTCGAACGCACGATCCGTGGGCTGCGGGCGGTGCGTCCGGCGTCGCCCCGCCGGGTCGACTGGCCAGCCCTGGAGCGCTCCCTGGGCGTTGGTCTGCCCGCGGACTTCAAGGAGTTCGCCGAGGTCTACCCTCCGGTGGAGATCGACGAGTTCCTCCGGATCTGGAGTCCGGCGCCCGGACGGGAGGAGGAGTTCGTCGAAGGGGTGCGGTACGGCCTAGAAGTCCTGCGGGATCTGGAGGAGGCCGGCGACACCGAGGAGTACACGGCCTACCCGGAGCCGGGAGGGCTGCTGCCGTGGGGCGAGTCGCTCGAAGGCGATGTCTTCTACTGGCGTACGGTCGGGCCGGATCCGCAGCAGTGGCCGGTGGTCGCCAGCGGGCGAAACGGCGCCTGGTGGGAGTGCGCGGGCGGCATGCTCGCGTTCCTGGTCGGGGTGGCCGACGGGACGGCCGACAGGTCCGAGCTCCCCGACGGCGTACTCGGACCGGCCGCGTCCGTGGTCCTGCTCGGTCCGTGACGTCGCCTGCGGGTGGTATCCCCTTGCACGTGGACAGAGAAAGGCCATCGCCGCAATCTTCGTCTGCGGCCCCTGGACGCTTGAGTCGTACGCCGCGACGATGGGGCCGAGGATGGAGCACGACCCCTTCGTGCCCGGGGAGGTGCTCCCCACCAAGGGCGGCATGCTGCTGTAGGGGAACACAGTCGACGGCGACCAACGGTTCCTGGTCGACCGGGGTGACGGCCGGTGGGCGGTCGAGGCCTTCCTGCGCTTCTGGGCGGACTGGTACGAGTCGGACCTGACGCTGCTGGAATGGCTGCGCCAGGCCCTCACCGGGCCGCTGCCGGAGTGGCCGATGCGTCACACGCTGGTGCCGGCACGGCAATGACCGCGGCGGGTGCCGAGCTCCGCACATGCGCCGGAGGCGGACCGATGAACATCGGTCCGCCTCCGGCGTGACGTCAGGCAGGTTCTCCCGCACCTTCCCCGAAACCGGGCGCCTGCTGCGCGGCGGCAGCCTGCGCGGCCTTGCGACGTTCGCGCCGGCTCACCCGCGGCTCCTGGTCCGGCAGCCAGCCGAAGATCATGGAGCTGCCTGCAACCCCCAGGACGAGGCCGACGAAGAAGCCGCCCAGGTTGGAGGTGACCCAGGTGCCCAGGGAGCACATGATGCCGAGGACGGAATAGAAGAGGCGCTGTGAGGGGCTGAAGAGGGTCAGCAGGCCGCACAGCACCATCACCGCCGGAAGCAGATAGCCCGCCAGGCCCTGCATGCCGACATGGATGACGACCTTCAGCGAGGCCTTCACGGTGAGCAGGATCCACAGGCCGCCGAGAGTCAGCAGCAGCCCACCCCAGAACGGCCGACGGGCCACCCATTCCCCGAAGGTGGGCCGCCCCCCCTGCTGGGGAGTGTCTGTGCCGGACATCAGCAACCCGAGTCGCTGAAGCTGAGCCTCAGACCGGGGAGCGTGAACGTCGCCGCGGTCGTCTTGTAGTTGGTCTGCCGCAGGTTGTCGATGTGCACGGTGTCGGACTGCTGGCCGAAGACGCCTATGGGCCCCTTCACCCCGGCCTTGGAGAGCGTGCTCGCGTCGTTGCCGATCTCGATGTTGTTGAAGGACGCGTCGCCCGTCAGCAGGGTCGAGTCGGTGGTCAGATCGGTCGCCTGCACCTTCGACGAGCCGCTACCCGCCTTGATCAGCAGGTTGGTGCCGCCGAGGTCGACGCTCTGGCACAGGCTGTCCAGCGTCGCCTTCTTGATCGCGGAGGTGACGACCAGCACCTGACCGCCGGTGTCACCGGCGTTCGGGCTGCCGTCGGCCATGTTGTCGAGCGCGCCGAACTGCTCGAAACCGGTGCCGTCGAGCGACTTGGCGGTGACCGTGAAGGGCATGCCGGAGATGTAGAAGTTCACTCCCAGCGCCCCCTGGGCGGTGAGGATCGCGAGGCCGGCGAGGGCTCCGACGGCGGGGACCGCCATCACCGCGGCGCGGCGCAGCCGGACCCGCCCGCGTCTTGCGGGGTCGGGCGAGGAACCGCTTTCCGGGTTCCCTGGTGTGAGGTCGGCGGACGAGGCCATTTCTGCTCCCATGTGCATAGTCAGTGCGGGTTGGGCATCAGCGGCGCGTTGTCCTGGCGCGGACAGCGGCTGCGAGCGCACGCCTCCCCCCAACTCCCGGACGGATGGAAGGGCTTTCTCGTACTCCGCAGTAGCCAACCCGGAAGTTACCCGTGGTTACTTTGGGGGGTCAAGGGAGTTGTGAAAAAAGGATGTTGATTGTGTGCCGCCTGTGGCCCGCCGTCGGCTGGGACTTTGTCCGAGCATCGCGCCCTGGCTGTGGAATTCCTTGAACGATCGTCAACTCACTTGCCACCGCTTGACGTTGACTGACCCTCAGGTCTACAACTCTCCCTGGCTTCCCCCGGATCCGTGGCGCCGGATCCCAGCCACGCGGCACCGTCCGCGTTTCCCGGACCTCAGTTGTCCATCACGGGCGCAGCGCCGCCCGGCACAAACTCTCCACGGCCCGGCACGGGCAATTCCCCCCTGGTCCCCGCCGGGCCGAATCCTCCGTCCGGCCCGGCCGCCGGCCCTCCCCACGGGTCTTCGGCCGGTCACCGGCCGGTCGTCATTGCCGGTCCGTGACGTACGGAGAAGGCGTCACGGACCGGCAACGACGAATGCCGGCACGCGCCTTCGTTTCCAGCCACCCCCCACGTCCCACC
>NZ_WVUG01000101.1 GCF_017614965.1 Streptomyces griseorubiginosus
GCGGGGACCGGGGCGGGCAGCTGCTGCGAGGGGCGCAGCCTGCGGGTTCCGCTGGCCGCGGCGTCCGGTTCGGGCGCGGTGCCGGCCGCCGCCGACAGCGCCTCCGCGAGCCCGCCGAGCTCCACGTGCACGACGAGGACCGGCTTGCCGGGGACCTGGTCGGCAGCCGACTGCAGCGCCTCGGCCAGTTCCGCGTCGGCCACGGAGGCCTCGCCGATGGCCGGGATGGCGGTCACGACCACCGCGTCGCAGGAGTCGTCCCCGAGGGCCCGCAGCAGCGCCGCGTGGAAGTCGCCGGCCGTGGCGCCGGTGGTCAGGTCGATCGGGCGGTGCGGCCGGAGCCCCTCGGAGAGACAGGCGTCGTACGTCAGCAGTCCCAGGGACTCGGAGTTGCCCAGGATCGCCACCCGGGGTCCGCTGGGCAGCGGCTGGCGGGCGAGCAGCAGACCCGCGTCGACGAGCTCGGTGATGGTGTCGACCCGGATCACCCCGGCCTGCCTGAGCAGCACGGACACCGTCGCGTGCGGCAGCCGCGTCGCCCGTACGGCGTGCCCCTGCGGTGCGGAACCGGCGCCCTGGACGACGACCAGCGGCTTGGCGGCGGCCGTGCGCCGGGCGAGGCGGGTGAACTTGCGGGGGTTGCCGATGGACTCCAGGTACATCAGGACGACGTCGGTGTCCGGGTCGTCGTACCAGTACTGGATGACGTCGTTGCCGGAGACGTCCGCGCGGTTGCCGGAGGAGACGAAGGTGGACACCCCCGTGACGCCCGTGACACCGCCGCCGCGCCGGTGCAGCCGCGACAGCAGGGCGATGCCGATGGCGCCGGACTGGGCGAACAGGCCGATGCGGCCGGCGCGGGGCATCTCGGGGGCGAGGGAGGCGTTGAGCCGCACCTGCGGGGAGGTGTTGATGACGCCGAAGGCGTTCGGGCCGATGATCCGCATGCCGTACGCGCGCGCGTGCCGGACGAGTTCGCGCTGCCGCTCGCGTCCGTCCGGCCCGCTCTCGGCGTATCCGGCGGAGACGACGACCAGCCCCTGGACGCCGTGCTCGCCGCACTCGGTGACGACCTCGGGGACGTGCTCGGCCGGCACGGCGACGACCACGAGGTCGACGGGTCCGTCGATGTCCCGCACCGAGCGGTGGGCGGGGACGCCGTCGAGTTCCTTCAGGTCCTCGCCGAACGCCTTGTTCACGGCGTACAGCTGTCCGGCGTAGCCCGCGTCCCGGATGTTGCCGAGGATGCCGCGGCCCACTCCGCCGGGGGTGCGGCCGGTGCCGACGACGGCGACCGAGCCGGGCGCGAGCAGCCGCCGTACGGACCGTGCCTCGGCCCGCTGCTCCCGCGCGCGTTGGACGGCCAGGGAGCGGTCGGTGGGTTCGAGGTCGAACTCGAGGCGGACGACGCCGTCCTCGAAGCTGCGCTTCTGGGTGTAGCCGGCGTCCGTGAACACCTTGATCATCTTGGTGTTGGCGGGCAGCACCTCGGCGGCGAAGCGGCGGATGCCGCGCTCGCGGGCGACGGCGGCGATGTGCTCCAGGAGCGCGGAGGCGACGCCGCGGCCCTGGTGGGCGTCCTGGACGAGGAAGGCGACCTCGGCCTCGTCGGCGGGCGCCGACGCAGGCGTTCCGTCGGCGCCGATGCGGTCGTAGCGTACGGTGGCGATGAACTCGCCGCCGACCGTGGCCGCGAGTCCCACCCGGTCCACAAAGTCGTGGTGCGTGAAGCGGTGGACGTCCTTCGCGGACAGTCGCGGGTAGGGCGCGAAGAAGCGGTAGTACTTCGACTCGTCCGACACCTGCTCGTAGAAGCTGACCAGGCGCTCCGCGTCATCGACGGTGATGGGGCGGATGCGCGCGGTGCCGCCGTCGCGCAGCACCACGTCGGCTTCCCAGTGGGCGGGGTACTCGTGCCGGTCCGACGAGGTCTGCATGGGCCCCAGCGTACGGCTCGCGTCCGACAACGGCGCGAGGCAGTCTGTGGACGACAACCAAGCAGCGCGAGGGACGGACGTCGGGCCGAGGCCGCGGCCCGACGACTCACCCCGGAGCGGCGCGAGCCTGTCCGGAGCAGCCTCACGTTGTGGGAAACTGGTCTAGACAACCCTGAACACCGAAGGGCAGCATCACATGGCTGAGCGCCGCGTCAACGTCGGCTGGGCCGAGGGCCTCCACGCCCGCCCCGCTTCCATCTTCGTCCGGGCCGCCACGGCCGCAGGTATCCCGGTCACGATCGCCAAGGCTGACGGCAACCCCGTCAACGCGGCCTCCATGCTGGCGGTTCTGGGCCTGGGCGCCCAGGGCGGCGAGGAGATCGTCCTCGCCTCCGACGCCGAGGGCGCGGACGCGGCCCTCGACCGTCTGGCCAAGCTGGTCTCCGAAGGGCTCGAGGAGCTTCCCGAGACCGTCTGACCACGGCACCACGGAAGGGCTCGTCCGAATTTCCGGGCGAGCCCTTCGCATTTTCCGTGCCGGGGGTTCTGAATTCCCGGCGGCGGGCAGCGTGAAATAACCCCCCGCGAATTCTTTCCTCTTTGTATACGGCGTCCGTGTTAATGCCGCAGGCTCGGCATGTTTACGGCATGTTGCGAGTTCCTCACACCGTTCGCCCGCTCCTGGCTCCCGAATCGCAGCCGGTGCGCGGCGGTCGAACGTTCGGTGTGCAGCGCCGTGACCGCCCGCGCGCGTTCGCCGTCGCCGCGCGCCACGGCGTCGACGATCGCCCCGTGCTCGGCCCAGGACTCCACCGGGTCGGCGGGCGCCTCCACGGCGTACATCCAGGCGATCTTGTGGCGCAACTGGGTCAGCGTCGAGGTCATGGCCGGGCTGCCGGAGGCCTGGGCGAGCGTCTCGTGGAACCAGCCGCCCAGGGAGCGCAGATCCTCGCTGTTGCCCCTTCTGGCCCGCTCCTGGCCCAGTCTGACCAGGCCGCGCAGCACCTTCAGATGGGCCTCGGTGCGGCGCTGGGCGGCCCGGGAGGCACCGAGCGGCTCCAGCAGCAGACGCATCTCCAGCAGGTCGGAGGCCTCCTGCTCGGTCGGTTCCGCGACGCACGCGCCCGCGTGGCGCCGGGTCACCACGAAGCCCTCGGCCTCCAGCGTGCGCAGGGCCTCGCGGACGGGGACGCGCGAGACGCCGTAGCGGCGGGCGAGGAGTTCCTCGGTGAGGCGGCTGCCGCGCTCGTAGACACCCGCGACGATGTCGTCCCGGATGGCCGTGCACACCGAGTGCGCCGGAATACGCATGTCCGACCTCCGCCTTAATCCCCGTGAAACGTCGACCATGGACGTGTGTCCAGTGACTCTATTGCAAAGGGCGGGAATTTCCGACGGCGGACCGGAATCCATGGATATTTTTTGGACAGCGGGACGACCGAAACGCGGAAAGCCCCGGCTCGGGGAGCCGGGGCTTCACGGGATCTCGCGATCCTCCGTCAGACGTTCACGCCGTGCGAGCGCAGGTAGGCGACCGGGTCGATGTCGGAGCCGTACTCCGGCGTCGTGCGGGCCTCGAAGTGCAGGTGCGGCCCGGTGGTGTTGCCGGTCGAGCCGGACAGGCCGATCTGCTGGCCGGTGACGACCTTCTGGCCGACGGAGACGCCGATGGACGACAGATGGCCGTACTGGGTGTACGTGCCGTCGTTCATCTTGATCACGATCTGGTTGCCGTACGCACCGCCCCAGCCGGTCTGCACGACCGTGCCGTAGCCGACGGCGTGCACGGTCGTGCCGGTCGCGGCGTGGAAGTCGATGCCGGTGTGGCTGCCCGAGGACCACAGGGAACTGCTGGCCTTGTAGCCCGTGGAGACGTACGAGTTGGAGATCGGGGCGACGAAGGTGTTGAGGCGCTTGCGCTCGGCCTCGCGGGCGGCGCGCTCCTTGGCCTCGCGGGCCTTCTTGGCCTCCGCCTCGGCCTTCTTGCGCGCGGCCTCCTCGGCCGCCTTCTTGCGGGCGGCCATCTCGGCGGCCTGCTTCTGCGCGTCGGCCTGCGCGTCGATCTTGGCGGCGATCGAGTCGCCGATGGTGATGACGGGGGTGAGACCGGTCTGCTGGACGGCGTCGGCCGCGTTGTCGGCGGCGAGCGCGGGAGCCGCGAGGGCGCCGATGACACCGGTGGTGGCGAGAGCCGCGACGCCGGCGGCCTGGGCCGTGGAGCGCTTGATCCGGCTGGGACGACGGTGCTTCCCGGTGGCGCACATGAACGCCATGTACAGGCTGTTCCTTTCCTTCCCTCTCGCCTACCGGGTTAGCTGACGGGTTCGGAGCAGGAAGGTCTCCTACGGACACCCTCGCTGCGCGCGCGGGCGTCCGATTCACCCCAGGGACTGCGGTGGGTCCCCGGCTCCCCTGGCTCGCGCCGTACGGGGACTCGGCGATGACTGTCCGGTGCCGCGGGTGCGGCGCACTGCCTGACGGACAGCCCGGACGACGCTAAACGGGGCCACTTTCAATTCCCAAACGGATCAGGGTGTTTGTAGCGCATCCCACAGGGCAAACAGCCCACTCTCCTTCAATTTTCCGTCAATTGCCTTCAAGGTTCTTCAATTCGGACATAAGAGGGCCCTGGTGACGCTTCCGTCACCAGGGCCCCGCCCCGCAGCATGCCGCTACTCGGCGGACACCACGGTCACTTCACCGATGTTCAGGGCCTCTACAGGCCCCTTGATCTGCGCCGCGTCCCCGACCAGGACGGTCACCAACCGGTCGACGGGGAAGGCGTTCACGACCGCCGCGGTGGCCTCCACGGTGCCGGTCGCGGCGAGCTGCTGGTACAGCGTCGCCTGGTAGTCGTCCGGCAGATGCTGCTCGACCTGGTCGGCCAGCGTGCTCGCGACGGCCGCCGCCGTCTCGTACTTCAGCGGCGCCACCCCGACGAGGTTCTGCACGGCGACGTCGCGCTCGGCGTCCGTGAGGCCTCCCTCGGCGAGCGTGCGCAGCACCTTCCAGAGGTCGTCGAGCGCCGGGCCGGTGTTCGGGGTGTCGACGGAGCCGCTGATGGCGAGCATCGACGCGCCCGTGCCGTCCGGGGCGGAGCGCAGGACCTGGCCGAAGGCCCGCACGCCGTAGGTGTAGCCCTTCTCCTCGCGCAGGACGCGGTCCAGGCGGGAGGTGAGGGTGCCGCCCAGGCAGTACGTGCCGAGGACCTGCGCGGGCCACACGCGGTCGTGCCGGTCGGGCCCGACGCGGCCGATGAGCAGCTGCGTCTGGACGGCGCCGGGACGGTCGACGATGACCACGCGCCCGGTGTCGTCGGCCGTCACCGGAGGCACCGGGCGGGGCTCGGCCCTGGAGCCCGTCCACGCCCCGAGGGTCTCGCCGAGCAGGGCGTCGAGGTCGATCCCGGTGAGGTCGCCGACGACCACCGCGGTGGCCGTCGCGGGCCGGACGTGACGGTCGTAGAAGGCGCGCACGGCCGCAGCGTCGATCTTCTCGACGGTCTCCTCGGTGCCCTGGCGGGGGCGCGACATGCGCGAGCCGGCCGGGAACAGCTCCTTGGAGAGCTCCTTGGCGGCGCGCCGGGAGGGGTTGGCCAGCTCGTGCGGGATCTCGTCGAGGCGGTTGCGGACCAGCCGCTCGACCTCGCTGTCGGCGAACGCGGGCGCCCTGAGGGCGTCGGCGAGCAGACCGAGTGCCTTGGCCAGTCGGGAGGCCGGGACCTCCAGGCTGAGCCGGACGCCGGGGTGGTCGGCGTGCGCGTCGAGGGTGGCGCCGCAGCGCTCCAGTTCGGCGGCGAACTCCTCGGCGGAGTGCTTGTCGGTGCCCTCGGAGAAGGCGCGCGCCATGATCGTGGCGACGCCGTCGAAGCCGGCCGGCTCGGCCTCCAGGGGCGCGTCCAGCAGGACCTCCACGGCGACGACCTGCTGGCCGGGGCGGTGGCAGCGCAGCACGGTCAGGCCGTTGTCGAGCGCCCCGCGCGTGGGCGCCGGGAACGCCCAGGGCCGGGCCTCGCCCGCCTGGGGCTGCGGGTGGAACTCCATCGCGGCGAGCTCGGTCACTTGGCCGCCTCCTCGTTCTTGTCGCCGGCCTCGACGGTGGCCTCGGCCTCGGGGTCTTCGGGCGGATCGGCGTCCTCGGCGGTCTCCGCGGAGACCGGCTCGTACACCAGCACCGCGCGGTTGTCGGGGCGCAGGCGGGCCGCCGCGACCTCGCGGACCTCCTCCCGGGTCACCTCCAGGACGCGCTTGACCGCGGTCAGGGCGAGCTGCGGGTCGCCGAACAGGACGGCGTAACGGCACAGTTCGTCGGCGCGGCCCGCGACCGTGCCGAGCCGGTCCAGCCATTCGCGCTCCAACTGGGCCTGGGCGCGCTCCATTTCCTCGGCCGTCGGGCCCTCCTCGGCGAACCGGGCGAGCTCCTCGTCGATGGCGGCCTCGATGACCGGGACCTCGACGTCCCCGGAGGTCTTCACGTCCAGCCAGCCCAGGGAGGGCGCCCCGGCGAGCCGCAGCAGGCCGAAGCCGGCCGCGACGGCCGTACGGTCGCGCCGTACCAGCCGGTTGTAGAGGCGGGAGGACTCGCCGCTGCCGAGGACGGTCAGCGCCACGTCGGCCGCGTCGCACGCGCGTGTGCCGTCGTGCGGCAGCCGGTAGGCGGCCATCAACGCACGCGCGGGCACCTCCTCCTCGACGACCTCGCGCAGCTGCTCGCCGATCACGTCCGGCAGGGTGCCGTCCCGGGGGGCGGGCTTGCCGTCGTGGGAGGGGATGGAGCCGAAGTACTTCTCCACCCAGGCGAGCGTCTGCTCGGGATCGATGTCGCCGACGACCGACAGCACGGCGTTGTTGGGCGCGTAGTAGGTGCGGAAGAACGCGCGCGCGTCCTCCAGCGTCGCCGCGTCCAGGTCGGCCATCGAGCCGATCGGGGTGTGGTGGTAGGGGTGGCCCTCCGGGTAGGCGAGGGCGGTCAGCTTCTCGAAGGCGGTGCCGTACGGGACGTTGTCGTAGCGCTGCCGGCGCTCGTTCTTCACGACGTCCCGCTGGTTCTCCATGGACTCGTCGTCCAGGGCGGCCAGCAGGGAGCCCATGCGGTCGGCCTCGAGCCAGAGGGCGAGCTCCAGCTGGTGGGCGGGCATGGTCTCGAAGTAGTTGGTGCGCTCGAAGCTGGTGGTGCCGTTGAGCGAGCCGCCGGCCCCCTGCACCAGCTCGAAGTGGCCGTTGCCCTTTACCTGGCCCGAGCCCTGGAACATCAGGTGCTCGAAAAGGTGAGCAAGGCCGGTACGGCCCTTGACTTCGTGGCGCGAGCCGACGTCGTACCAGAGGCACACCGCCGCGACCGGGGTCAGGTGGTCCTCGGAGAGCACCACGCGCAGGCCGTTGGCCAGGCGGTGCTCGGTCGCTGTCAGGCCCCCGGTGCCTGCCTGGTCTGTGGCCGTGTGACCCATGGGCATGTACGTCCCTTCGATCGCCGATGCGGTGGCTGACACCGCGGTTTTGCTGCCGGTCCTGCCACTGTATGCAAGCGTGCGCAGCCACGGCGAAGTTCCCGGACGACGTACGCCCACAGCGGATCGCGTAGCCTGCGGGCAGCCGCGCCCGACGGTGCCCGCACCGGCGGACCGGACCGCCGCACCGGGTCCTGGCCCGCGTTGTCAGTGCAGCGGTCCACAATGGTGGCGTCAGATCCCGTTCATGCTTCAGCAAGCGTGAGCCGAAGGGGCCGTGAGCGACCCGTAGGCGAGCGACCAGAAAAGAGGAGCCGGCAGCGATGGCCCGCCGCAGCACGAAGACCCCGCCGCCCGACGACTCGTTCGAGGAGCGCATCCTCGACATCGACGTCGTCGACGAGATGCAGGGCTCCTTCCTCGAGTACGCGTACTCGGTCATCTACTCCCGCGCCCTGCCCGACGCCCGCGACGGCCTCAAGCCGGTGCACCGGCGCATCGTCTACCAGATGAACGAGATGGGCCTGCGTCCCGACCGCGGCTATGTGAAGTGCGCGCGCGTGGTCGGCGAGGTCATGGGCAAGCTGCACCCGCACGGCGACGCGTCGATCTACGACGCCCTGGTGCGCATGGCCCAGCCCTTCTCCATGCGCGTGCCGCTCGTCGACGGCCACGGCAACTTCGGCTCGCTGGGCAATGACGACCCGCCCGCCGCCATGCGGTACACCGAGTGCCGCCAGGCGCAGGCCACGAGCCTGATGACGGAGTCGATCGACGAGGACACGGTCGACTTCGCCCCGAACTACGACGGCCAGGAGCAGGAGCCGGTCGCCCTGCCCGCCGCCTTCCCGAACCTGCTGGTCAACGGCGCCTCGGGCATCGCGGTCGGTATGGCGACGAACATGCCGCCGCACAACCTCGGCGAGGTGATCGCGGCCGCCCGCCACCTGATCCGCTACCCGAACGCGGACCTGGACACCCTGATGAAGCACGTCCCGGGCCCCGACCTGCCCACCGGCGGCCGCATCGTGGGGCTCTCCGGCATCCGGGACGCGTACGAGACGGGCCGCGGCACCTTCAAGATGCGCGCCACCGTCGAGGTGGAGACCGTCACCGCCCGCCGCAAGGGCCTGGTCGTCACCGAACTGCCCTTCACGGTCGGTCCGGAGAAGGTGATCGCCAAGATCAAGGACCTGGTCGGTTCGAAGAAGATCCAGGGCATCGCCGACGTCAAGGACCTCACCGACCGCGAGCACGGCCTGCGCCTGGTCATCGAGATCAAGAACGGCTTCGTGCCGGAGGCCGTCCTGGAGCAGCTGTACAAGCTGACGCCGATGGAGGAGTCCTTCGGCATCAACAACGTCGCCCTGGTGGACGGCCAGCCGCTCACCCTCGGCCTCAAGGAGCTCCTGGAGGTCTACCTCGACCACCGCTTCGACGTCGTCCGGCGTCGCAGCGAGTTCCGCCGCACCAAGCGCCGCGACCGGCTGCACCTGGTGGAGGGCCTGCTAACGGCGCTGGTCGACATCGACGAGGTCATCCGCCTGATCCGCTCCAGCGAGAACAGCGCGCAGGCCAAGGAACTCCTGATGGAGCGCTTCTCGCTCTCGGAGATCCAGACCCAGTACATCCTCGACACGCCGCTGCGCCGCCTCACCAAGTACGACCGCATCGAGCTGGAGTCGGAGAAGGAGCGGCTCAACGCGGAGATCGCGGAGCTGACCCGGATCCTGGACTCGGACGCGGAGCTGCGCAAGCTGGTCTCCAACGAACTGGCGCAGGTGGCCAAGAAGTTCGGCACCGAGCGCCGTACGGTCCTGCTGGAGTCCTCCGGCGCCCCGGCCGCCGCCGTACCGCTGCAGGTCGCGGACGACCCGTGCCGGGTGCTGCTCTCCTCGACCGGTCTGCTGGCCCGCACGGCGAACGGCGAGCCCTTCCCTGAGGACGCCGACGGCCGGCGCGTGAAGCACGACGTGATCGTCTCCGCGGTCCCGGCCACGGCCCGCGGAGAGATCGGCGCGGTGACGTCCACCGGCCGTCTGCTGCGGATCAACGTCGTGGACCTCCCGCAGCTGCCGGAGACGGCGTCGGCCCCGAACCTCGCGGGCGGAGCCCCCCTGTCGGAGTTCCTCTCCCTGGAGGACGACGAGACGGTGGTCTGCCTGACCACCCTCGACGAGTCCTCCCCCGGTCTGGCCCTCGGCACCGAGCAGGGCGTCGTCAAGCGTGTGGTCCCCGACTACCCGTCCAACAAGGAGGAGTTGGAGGTCATCACCCTCAAGGAGGGCGACCGGATCGTCGGCGCGGTGGAGCTGCGCACCGGCGAGGAGGACCTCGTCTTCATCACGGACGACGCCCAGCTGCTGCGCTACCAGGCCGCCCAGGTGCGTCCGCAGGGCCGTCCGGCGGGCGGCATGGCGGGCATCAAGCTCGCCGACGGCGCGAAGGTCATCTGCTTCACGGCGGTGGACCCGGCGGCGGACGCGGTGGTCTTCACGGTGGCGGGCTCCCGCGGCACGCTCGACGACTCGGTCCAGACGACGGCCAAGCTGACCCCCTTCGACCAGTACCCGCGCAAGGGCCGCGCCACCGGCGGTGTCCGCTGCCAGCGGTTCCTCAAGGGCGAGGACTGCCTGTCGCTGGCCTGGGCGGGCGCCACACCGGCCAAGGCGGCCCAGAAGAACGGCACCCCCGCCGACCTGCCGGAGATCGACCCGCGCCGCGACGGCTCGGGCGTGTCCCTGCCGAAGACGGTGGCCGTGGTGGCGGGCCCGGTCTAGGACGCGGGGTCCTGCTCGCCGGGATCCTGGACGTACCGCAGGACGCCCCACATGCCGTGCTCATCGGCGGTGTGCGGGGCGTCGCTCGTGCCGGCCTCCAGCTCCTTGCGGAGGGCGGGCGCGTCGATGCCGGAGCCGATGAGGACGAGCTGGGTGAGGCGTGGGGCACCGGCCGGCCACGGCTCCGGGTAGAACCGCAGGAAGCGCCCCACGGCATGCACGGCGTAACGGTTGCGGACGTCGTACGCGCCGAAGTCGACGTACCCCTTGATCCGGTACAGCCCCACGGGCCGGCTGTCGAGGAACGCCATCAACCGGCGTGGGTCCATGGGTGTCTCGGCGGCGAAGGAGAGGCTGTCGTACCCGACGTGCAGATGCGCGGCGTGCCTGTCTTCGGCGTGTCCGTCTTGGTCGTGCATGTCCTCGGCGTGCCCGCCCTCCCCATGTCCATGCTCCCCGTGTCCGTGCTCATCGCGTTCGTGCTCGTCGTGTTCGTCCTCGTTGTGTTCGTGCAGATCGTCGAAGGAGAGCTGCCCGACGCGCTCCTCGCTCGGCCGGCAGTCGAAGAGGAACTCCGGGTCGACGCGGCCGTAGGTGGCCGCCACGACGGCGGCACGATCGACGAGCGACCGAACGAGCCCCAGAACCCTCTGCCCCCCTTCCTCCGCCCGGTCGACCTTGTTGACGACGACGAGATCGGCGAGGGCGAGATGCCGGTCGATCGCGGGATGCCTGGCGCGGGTGTCGTCGAACTCGGCGGCGTCGACGACCTCGACGAGCCCGCCGTACACGATCCCCGGATGCTCGGAGGCCAGCACCATCCGCACCAGCTCCTGGGGCTCGGCGAGCCCGCTGGCCTCGATGACGATGACGTCGATGCCGGCGGAGGGCGCGGCCAGCCGGTCGAGATAGCCGTCGAGTTCGCTGACGTCGACGGCGCAGCACAGGCAGCCGTTGCCGAGTGAGACGGTCGAGTCGCCGAGGGCCCCGGCCACGGCCATCGCGTCGATCTCGATGGCCCCGAAGTCGTTGACGATCGCCCCGATCCGACTGCCTCCGCTGCGGTGCAGCAGATGGTTGAGGAGCGTGGTCTTCCCCGAGCCGAGGAATCCGGCGAGTACGACGACCGGGATCTGCCGATGTCCGGGGCTCGGCTGACGCAACGTACGACCTCTTTCACACTGCCGTGTGCGCCGGATCGCGCTGGCGGCGCACGTACGTGGTTTGAATGCCGGATCAGGATACGAGCCGGAAGAATCACTGCGAAGTGAACGATTGTTAGCAGCACTTGCGGGGCAGACGTTGGGGAAGGCGCCGGAGTGTGCGACCCTCGCTTCCCTCCGTGCGCCTCCTCTCCGCCTCCCCCGCCGATCAGAGCCGCTCGGCACCCTGGGAGACGGCAAGCGCCGCCCACCGCTCGCCGGTCCCCTCCAGTCGACCCGCACCCCGACGACCGGCGGACGGCCGCCTGATTCGGGGGTTGACATGGCCACACAGAGCGAAGGCATTCGGAGGATCGTTTCGGCTGCGAAGGCGAGGATCGCGGTCGTCGTCGATTCGATCGGCATGCCGGTAGCGCGCCACCGCAGGAAGGCCGCTCTGACCGAACAGCACCGGCTCTCGTTCGACCTGCTCTGCAAGGCCATGGACGATCCGGCCCTGGCCGCGGTCCTGGACACATACGAGGCGCAGATCCCCCTGGACAAGCAGCGCCAGTTCCTCTTCGCCAACGCGCTCTACATCAACAACCTGTACTTCTACCGGATCGGGGCGCTGTCCCAGGCGGAGCTCTACGGCCATCTCCGGGTCATGTGCCAGAACAAAGTGTTCCGCGAGTACTGGGAGGCCACCCGTCACCACAGGAAGAGTCTGCCCAGGACGTCTGAGGAGTACATCCTGGGACAGATGATGGACGATCTCATTCAGGAACTCGACGACGCCGACACCGACGAGTGGTGGGTCGTCGGGGAGCCGCCGGACGAGACGGTCTGACCCGCGGCGCCGGTAGGTCGCGGCCCCGGTCAGGCGTCTTTCAGGCGTCAGGGATGTCGCGCTTGGCGCGCAAGAGGGTCTCGCGAGTGATGACCACGATCCGCTCGTAGTCGGCTCGTGCGGCGTCTGACGGGAGCTCGGGGTCGAGTTCCGCGGTCGCTTCGCGCCCGATCACGGCGAAGTCGCCGGTGCTGAGCTCGAAGATGTCGGGGCATGTCTGCCCGGTGGTGCTGCCGCGCTCCCTGGGGGAAGCCCCGACACGTCGCACGATTTTCACGGACTGGTACCGCCTTGTCGCTCAGAGGGATGGGGGGTGCCCTCTGATGTGCGGGTGACGGATCCGATTCACTGCACACTGTGGTTCGCCAGCGGTCAATGCACGTCGGAGTGCGCTCCCCGTGCGCAGGGGTGTTCGCCGGAGCGCCTGGAGAGGGCCAGGCGACAAGATATCGACTCCGATGCCTCTGGGGCTGCCGTTTACGATGAGTCGTACGGGTGATCTTTCCCGACAGGTCTTGACCGAGCCCGCACGCCGACCGGGCCAGCCACCGGACGGCTTCAAGATCCCGGGTATCACTCAGCGCGCCGTCGGCACCGCCACCGGCACCCCCGGCCCCACATACCGCGCCGTCGGCCTGATGATCTTTCGGTCCTGGGCCTGTTCGAGGATGTTGGCGCTCCAGCCCACCACCCGCGCCGCCGCGAAGGTCGGCGTGAACATCTCGCGGGGCAGCCCGCACAGTTCCATGACAACGCCCGCGTAGAACTCGACGTTCGTGTGGAGTTCGCGACCGGGCTTCAGCTCCGCCAGTATCGCCTCCACCCGGCGCTCGACCTCCACCGCGAACTCCACGCGAGGGCCGCCGAAGCTCCTGGCCACTTCACGGAGCATCCGGGAACGCGGGTCCTCCGTGCGATAGACGGCGTGCCCGAAACCCATGATGCGGTCACCGGCGAGGACCCGTTCCCGGATCCAGGAGTCGATACGGTCGGGCGTGCCGATCGCGTCCAGTGTGTCCAGCGCCCGACTGGGAGCACCGCCGTGGAGCGGCCCCGAGAGCGCCCCCACCGCTCCGACCAGGCAAGCCGCCACATCCGCCCCGGTCGACGCGATGACACGCGCGGTGAAGGTTGACGCGTTGAAACCGTGGTCAATGGTTGAGATCAGGTATTGCTCGACCGCCCGCGCCCGCCTCGCGTCCGGTTCCGAACCCGTCAGCATGTAGAGGTAGTTCGCCGCGAACGACAGGTCGTCCCGCGGCTCCACCGGTTCCAGCCCCCGGCCCAGCCGGTGGAGCGCCGTCAGCAGGGTCGGTACGGCGGCGGTCGCGGCCAACGTGTCGCGCCGCCGCTCGTCCGCGTCGATGTCGTACACCGGCCGGAACCCCTTCGCCGCCCCGAGCAGCGACAGCGCGGTACGCATGCCGGCCAGCGGACCGGACCGTCCGCTCGCGGCCGCGATCGCGGGAAGCACCTCCCGCACCTCGTCGGGCAGCCGGCGCAGCGCCGCCGTCTCGGCCGTGAAGGCCGTGCGCCGTGCCGCGTCCGGCAGTTCGCCGTGGACCAGGAGATGCCAGACGTCCTCGAAGCCCCGGGTCTGCGCGAGGTCGACGGCCGAGTACTGGCGGTAGTGGTAGAAGCCCTCCAGCCCCCGGACATCCCCGATCTCGGTGTCGGTGACGACGACGCCGGCGAGGCCGCGGGGTACGTCGACGGTGGCCACTGGTGACCTGTTGGTGGACTTGACGGACATGATTTTCCTCCCTGGACTTGATTTGACTGTCCATGCTTGACTCGATCTCTGTCAATATTGATTGAATCAATCTGATGCCTATCAAAGATCAATTCAGGCAATGCATCAAGCCACACATCGTGAGGCCGATACGGTGACCCCCATGCACGATCAAGAACCCTCCCCCGGGCACGCCGACCGACGGCTGACGACCAAGGAAGCCGCCGAACTGCTGGGCGTGAAGCCCGAGACGGTCTACGCCTACGTCAGCCGCGGCCAGCTCAGCAGCCGCCGTGTGCCCGGCGGCCGAGGCAGCACCTTCGAGGCGGCGGAGGTGGAGGCACTCGCCCGGCGCAACAGGCGGGACAGCGGCGGGACCCCGGCCTCCGGCGGCGAACTGTCCGTGCGCACCCGCATCACGCTCATCGAGTCGGACCGGTACTACTTCCGGGGCGTGGACGCCACCGAACTGGCCACCCGCCACTCCTACGAAGAGGTCGCCGAGTGGCTGTGGACCGGCACTCTGCGCCCGGGCATCACCTTCACGGCCCCCGAGACCTCCGTCGCCACGGCCCGCCGCGCCGTCGACGCGCTGCCCGAACACACCGGCCCCACCGACCGGTTGCGGGTGGCGGCGATCGCCGCCGCCGTCGCGGACCCGCTGCGCTTCGACCTCTCCGAGGACGCCGTGCTGGGCACCGCGCGCACCCTCATCCCCACGCTGGTCGCCGCTCTGCCGGCCCGGCGCGGCCACCGGGACGAGGGCCCGCTGGCCCACCGGCTCTGGGCCAGGCTGACCGGCCGGGACGCCGACGAGGCCTCACTGCGGGTGCTGGACACGGCCCTCGCCCTGCTCGTGGACCACGACCTCGCCGCCTCGACCCTCGCGGTGCGCGTCGCCGCCTCGGCCCGTGCCCACGCCTACGCGGCCGTCTCCGCCGGGCTCGGGGTGCTCGAGGGCCCGTTGCACGGGGCGGCCAGCAAAGTCGCCCACCGGCTGTTGATGGACGTGCTCGACGAGGGTGACGCGGCCCCCGTGATCGCCGACGAACTCCGCGCCGGCCGCCGCATCCCGGGCCTCGGCCACCGGCTCTACCCGGGCGAGGACCCACGCGCGCGTGTCCTGTTCGGTCTGCTGGAGGACATCCCGCGGGCCGCGCCCGCCCTTGCGGCGGCCCGCGACATCGTGGCCACCACCGCCCGGCACACCCCGCTGCACGCCAACGTCGATCTGGCCCTCGCCGTGTTCACGGCCTCCAGCGGCATGCAGGCGACGGCGGGCGAGACGATCTTCGCCGTCGCTCGCACGGCGGGGTGGATCGCGCACGCCCTGGAGGAGTACGGCGAACGTCCGCTGCGCATGCGCCCGAGCGGGCACTACGTGGGCCCGAAGCCGCCTCAGCCCCTGCCGGAGTAGCTCGCGGACCCACCCGGACGTCACGCCGGGCCAAGTCAGGTTAGGCTCACCTCTGTGAGTACGTGCTCAACCGCGTCCCAGGAGCTCGACGAGCCTCTGGCGGGAACCGCCGCCACCGCGCGGACCTGGCTGCTGTTGGAGCAGCCGGGCCCCTGGGGCGCCAAGGCGCTCACGTCGAGCCATCTGGACCCGGCCGTGGGCCGCGCCCTGGAGGCGGCCACGAAGGGCACGGGCGTACGGATCGCGCTCATCCGCCGCCCCGGCCGCCACGCGGACTGCGGCACTCCCACCGTGCGGCAGGTGTACGCCGCCCACACCGTGCCGGGCCGGATCTGGCTGCGTTCCGCCACGGTCAGCGAGCCGCGCGACCTGCTGGGCCTCGACTTCGGCGCACTGGGCCGCGGCGAGCACCGCGGCTTCGACTCGGTCCTCGGGGCGCGCCCGCACACGGGGGACCCGCTCGCGCTCGTCTGCACCAACGGCAAGCGCGACCGCTGCTGTGCGCTGCTCGGCCGCCCGCTGGCCGCGGAACTCGCCTCCTCCGGAGTGGAAGGCGTCTGGGAGGTCACCCATCTGGGTGGACATCGCTTCTCACCCACGCTGCTCGTCCTGCCGTACGGCTACGCCTACGGCCGCGCCGAGGCCCATGCCGTCAAGGACGCCCTGCACGCCGCCAAGGAGGGACGGATCGTCGTGGCGGGGTGCCGCGGGAACTCGGCGTGGGAACGGCCCGGTCAGGCGGCCGAACTGACCGTGCGTACAGCGGTCGGCGAGTACCGGGCGGAAGCCTTGAGCGTCGTGGCGACGAACGGCGCCGCCCCGCTCTGGGAGGTGACCGTCGCCCACGCGGACGGACGCCGCTGGCGGGTCGTCGTCGCCCAGGGCGCGTCCGCGCCGCCCCGCCCGGAGAGCTGCGGTTCGTCGATCCTGGGTTCACCGGCCCGTATGGACGTCGTCGAGGTGCGCGAGCTCGTGACGGCGACCGCCATCGCAAGTTGACCGGGACGATCAACCCGTCGACCTGGTCACTCAGCATTGATCAAGAGATCCATGCCACACCCCCTACGGCGGCTCCCGCACGTCCACGTACGGTCGTGGGTATGAGCCCCACTCCCTCCGCACGTCGCCTGCGTCTCGGCATGCCGAAGCGGGTCTTCTCGCAGGTGCTGCTGATGCAGGTGGCCATCGCAGCGGGGGTCGCGGTGCTGGCGACCGGGCTGTTCCTGGCGCCGCTGAGCAAGCAGCTGGACGACGAGGCGATGAACCGTGCCCTGGCCATCGCCCAGACCACGGCGGAGCAGCCGCAGATCGCCAAGGACCTCCAGCACACCGCCCCGACCGCCGACGGGCCGGTCCAGAAGGAGGCGGAGCGGATCCGCAGGGCCACCCACGCCGAGTACATCGTGGTGATGAACCGGCACGGGGTGCGCTGGTCGCACACCAACGTGCAGCAGATCGGCAAGGTCGTCTCGACCAGTCCCAAGGAGGCTCTGGCCGGCAAGCAGGTCAGGGAGATCGACAGCGGCACCCTGGGCCGCTCGGCCCGCGGCAAGGTCCCGTTGCGCGACGCCCACGGCAAGATCATCGGCGCGGTCTCGGTGGGCATCAAGTACGACAGCGTCCGCTCGGAGCTCATCAGCGCCGTCCCGGGCCTGCTCGCCTATGCGGGTGGTGCCCTGGCCGTCGGCGCGCTGGCCGCGTGGCTCGTCTCCCGCCGGGTCCAGCGGCAGACCCGCGACCTGGCCTTCTCGGACATCTCGGCGCTGCTGGCCGAGCGCGAGGCCATGCTGCACGGCATCAGGGAGGCCGTGGTCGCCCTCGACCGCACCGGCCGCATCCGCCTGCTCAACGACGAGGCGCACCGCCTGCTCGGCATCGACGACCGGGTCGTCGGCATGTCTCCCGACGAGGCGCTCGGCGAAGGCCGTACGGCGGACATCCTGGCCGGCCGGGTGACCGGCACCGACCTGCTCACCGTCCGCGGCCAGCGCGTCCTGGTCGCCAACCGCATGCCCACCGACGACGAGGGCGCCGTGGCCACGCTGCGCGACCGAACCGAGCTGGAACAGCTGGGCCGTGAACTCGACTCGACCCGTGGGCTGATCGACGCCCTGCGCGCCCAGGACCACGAGCACGCGAACCGTATGCACACCCTGCTGGGACTGCTCGAACTGGAGATGTACGACGACGCGGTGGAGTTCGTCGGTGAGGTGGTCGGCGACCACCGCGCCACCGCCGAGCAGGTCACCGAGAAGATCCACGACCCGCTGCTGGCCGCCCTGTTGGTGGGCAAGGCGACGGTCGCCGCCGAGCGCGGTGTCGCCCTGTGGGTGTCGGACCGCACACGGTTGCCGGACCGGCTGATCGACCCGCGGGGGCTCGTCACCGTCGTCGGCAACCTGGTGGACAACGCGCTCGACGCGGTCGCGGCCACACCGCACGCGCGCGTGGAGGTCGAGTTGCGCGCCGAGGGCCGTACCGCGGTCCTCAGAGTGCGGGACACGGGGCCCGGGATACCGGAGGAACAGCGCGAGTTGGTCTTCACCGAGGGCTGGTCCACCAAGGAGCCGCCCGCCCACGGCAAGCGGGGCATCGGCCTGTCCATGGTGCGCAGGCTCGCCGAGCGGCAGGGAGGGAGCGCGACCGTGCGCGAGGCGGACGGCGGCGGCGCTGAGTTCACCGTCGTCCTGCCGGAGGCGCTCGCCGAGCCGGCCCCGGAGCCGGCCCTGAGCACGGCCACGGACACGCCCGGCAAGGAGGAGTCCCGATGATCGAGGTCCTGGTCGTGGACGACGACACCAGGGTCGCGCAGGTCAACGCCGCCTACGTGGAGAAGGTCCCGGGCTTCCACGTCGCGGGCGAGGCGCACACCGCGGCGGAGGCACTGCGCCGACTGGAGGAACTGCCCAGGCTGGACCTCGTCCTGATGGACCACTATCTGCCGGACGACACCGGCCTCTCGGTCGTCCAGGAGATGCGCAGGCGCGGCCACCAGACGGACGTGATCATGGTGACGGCCGCCCGGGACGTGACGACGGTTCAGGCCGCCATGCGGCACGGTGCGCTGCAGTACCTGGTGAAGCCGTTCGCCTTCGCGGGCCTGCGCGCCAAGCTGGAGGCGTACGCAGAACTGCGCCGCACGCTGGACGGTGGCGGCGAGGCGGAACAGGCCGAGGTGGACCGTATCTTCGGCGCCCTGTCCGCGCCGTCGGAACCGGGGCTGCCCAAGGGCCACTCCCCCACCACCGCCGAACTGGTGCGGCGCTCCCTGATGAACGCCGAAGGCCCGCTGTCCGCCCAGGAGATCGCCGACCGGACCGGGGTGAGCCGTCAGACCGCCCAGCGCTATCTGAAGCTCCTGGAACGCACCGGACGGGCCCGTCTCACGCTGAAGTACGGCGACGCGGGCCGCCCTGAACACCGTTACGTGTGGGCGGCCCGCGCCTGAGGGTACGGCCGGGTGGGGGCGGGGGAAGGGGCCGTACCCCCACCTACATACGGATTCAGCCCGCGGCCTTCTCCACGAACTCGGTAGTGAACGTCTTGCTCAGGTCCACTGAGGCGTTCTTGATGTTCGGGTTGAACGCCTTGAGCACCTTCTCGACCGTCTCGGGGCCGTTGGTGGGCATGACTCCGTCGTCGGTGAACATGGGCAACGTGCTCTTGATGGCCTCGGTGTAGAGCGTCTTGTTGCCCTGCGAGTAGTCGGCGGGCATCTTGGCGGCGATCTCGGAAGCGCTGTGCGTGGACATCCACTTGAGCGTCTTGACGAGTGCATTGACCAACTTCTGCACAGTCTCCTTGTGACCGTTGACCCAGTCCGTCTGCATGTACAGGCTTGACGACGGGTACGGACCGCCGAGCGCCTTCTGCGACCCCTCCGGCGTCCGCATGTCCAGCAGGACCTTGCCCGCCTTCTTGTCCAGGATCGTCGCCACCGTCGGGTCGGTCGTCATACCGCCGTCGATGGCCCCCTTCTGCAGCGCCGCGATGAAGGTCGGTCCGGCGCCGACGGCGACCGGAGAGAACTCGCTGACCTTCACGCCGTTCTTGACGGCGAGGTACTTGGTGAGGAAGTCGGTCGAGGAGCCGAGGCCGGTGACACCGAGCTTCTTGCCCTTGAAGTCCTTGGGGGACGTGATGTCGCCGGACGCCTTGTCGGAGACGATCTCGACCTCGCCGGGCGCGTGCGAGAACTGCACCACGGACTCCACGGACTTGCCCTTCGTCTGCAGGTCCAGGGTGTGGTCGTAGAAGCCGACGGCCCCCTGGACCTGCCCTGAGACCAGCGCGGTCTCGGCCTGGACGCCGGCCGGCTCGCTCAGCAGCTCCACGTCGAGGCCCTCGGCGTCGAAGTAGCCGAGCCGCTGGGTGAGCATCGCCGGCAGGTAGATGACCTTGTCCAGACCGCCGACCATGATCTTGACCTTCGTGCCCTTGCCGTCGCCCTTGCCGCCGGCGCCGGTGGAGGTGGTGGAGGCGGCGTCGTTGGCGCAGGCGGTGAGGGAGGAGAGGGCGAGCAGACCGGCGGCGGCCAGGGTGGTGTATCTGACGGACTTGCGCATGCGGTTCACGTCCTTGGGAGAGGGCGGTGCGGGAGAAGAGGAAACGGCGGGCCCAAGTGGGCGGCGTGGCTAGGAGTTCGCGGGTTTCCAGCGGAAGACGCGGCGTTCCACGAAGGTGAGCAGCCCTTCGGCCGCCAGCGCCACGACGGCGAGGATGACCATGGCGGCGTACACACCGGCCGCGTTGAAGGTGTTCTGGGACTGCGCGACGAGCAGGCCGATGCCCTTGGTCGCGCCGATGTACTCGCCCACGATGGCGCCGATGAGCGCGAAGCCGAAGCTGACGTGGAGGCTGGTGAAGATCCAGGCGGTGGCCGACGGGATGACCACCTGAAGGGTCACCCGGCGGTCGCTCGCCCCCAGGATGCGGGCGTTGGCGACCAGATTCCGGTCGACCTCGCGAGCGCCCTGGAAGGCGTTGAAGAAGACCGGGAAGAAGACGAGGACCACGGCCGAGGCGACCTTGGAGGCGGGGCCGAGACCGAACCAGATCAAGAAGATCGGGGCGAGGATGATCCTCGGCATCGAGTTGAGCACCTTGATGTATGGACCAAGGACATCGGCGAGGAAGCGGATCCGCCCGAGGGCGATGCCGAGCACGACACCGGCGACCACGCCGAGCACCCAGCCGAGCAGCGCCTCGTAGAGCGTGTACCAGATCTGCTCGCCCAGGGAGCCGAGCGCGGTCCCGTGGGTCACCCAGGTCCAGATCTGGCCCCAGATCTTCGACGGCATCGAGAAGTTGAACGGATCGATGACCTTGGCGCGGGAGAACACCTCCCACAGGCCGAGGACGGCGACCAGCAGCAGGACGCGGGTGGCCGTGACCACGATCCTGCGTCTACGGGCGGCACGCGCGCGTGAGTGGGCACGGTCCGGGGTCTTGACGGTGTCGACGACCGGTGTGCTGAGAACCTCAGGCGACATGGGCGGCACCCCTCTCACGGGTGATGCGGACCTCTTCGCCGAGGGACTCCCAGATCTCGCGGTAGATCTCGATGAACCGCGGCTCCAGGCGCACCGACTCGACCTTGCGCGGCCGCGGCAGGTCGATGTCGAAGACCTGCTTGACGGTGGCGGGTCCGGCGGTCATGACGACGACCTTGTCGGCGAGGGCGATGGACTCCTCGAGGTCGTGGGTGACGAACACGACGGAGGCGCCCGTGCCCTCCCACAGCTCCAGCAGCTCGTCCGACATCAGTGCCCGGGTCTGCACGTCGAGCGCCGAGAACGGCTCGTCCATCAGCAGGATCTCGGGGTCGTTGACGAAGGTCGCGGCGAGCGCGACACGCTTGCGCTGGCCGCCGGAGAGCTGGTGCGGATAGCGGTCCTCGAAGGCGGCGAGCCCGACGCGGGCCAGCCATTCGCGCGCCTTCTGCTTGGCTTCCGCCTTGGGCACACCGCGGAAGCGCGGGCCCGCCATGACGTTGGACAGAACGGTGCGCCAGGGGAAGGTGGCGTCCTGCTGGAAGACGAATCCGACCTTGTCGCCGACGCCCCGCACCGGCTCCCCGGCGACCAGGACGTCGCCCTCGGTGGGCTCTTCCAACCCGCTGACCAGGGTCAGGGTGGTCGATTTGCCGCAGCCCGTGGGACCGACGACCGCCACGAACTCCCCACGCCCGACCGTGAGGTCGAGTTCCCTGACGGCCGTGTGCAGACCCCCCGACGGGGTCCTGAAGATCTTGCTCGCGCCCCGCAGCTGGATGGCGGGGCTGGTGTCTGCGCTCATGGCCGGGGACGGTAGATGTGGTCCCGGCCACAGCAGGAGCCTTCTGGGCGCATGCCGTTCTTTTGCTTGCAACAGCCTGTTGTGCTCATTTTGCGCGCGCTACAACTGCGGAGCCGAAACACGGGTGTAACGCCCGCCTGGCCTTGACAGAAAGAGGCCCGATGATAGACGTCCTGGTCGTGGACGACGATTTCCGCGTCGCTGAGATCAACGCCAAGTACGTGGGAAAGGTTCCCGGCTTCCGGGTGACCGCCCGCGCGCACAATGCCGCACAGGCCCTGGCCGCCGTGCAGCGCGGAGGCGTCGATCTGGTCCTGCTCGACCACTACCTGCCCGACCAGACGGGCCTCGAACTCGTGCACCGCATGCGGGAACAGGGCCAGGGCACCGACGTCATCATGATCACGGCGGCCGGGGACGTGGCGACCGTGCAGGCCGCGATGCGCCTCGGCGCGCTGCACTACCTGGTGAAACCGTTCACCTTCGCCGCCCTCCGCACCCGCCTCGACTCCTACGCCGCCCTGCGCCGCACGGTCGACCGGGTGGGCGGTCGCGGGGTCGCCGGCCAGGAGCAGGTCGACCGGATCTTCGGCGCCCTGCGCACCACCCCGGCGCCTTCCTCACCGGGCCTGCCCAGCGGTCACTCGGAACCGACCACCGACCTCATCTGCCGCGTCCTGCACCACGCCGAGCACCCGCTCTCCGCCCACGAGGTGGCCGCCGAGACCGGGCTGAGCCGCTCCACGGCCCAGCGCTACCTCCGCCACCTCGAACAGGCCGGCCGCCTGCGCCTCTCCCTCAAGTACGGCGACACGGGCCGCCCGGAGCACCTGTACGCCTGGGTGGCGCCGTAGGCCCCCCTCGCACGCGGATGTCGTACGACGACGGGGGCGCGCCCCTCCCTACACTGCCCCCGCTCCCGTCAGCGACCGCACCTCGGTCTCCGCGTGCTTGGCCTCGTCCGGCACCTCGGCCGAGGTGACCGTGCCGAGCCAGCCGGCGAGGAAGCCCAACGGGATCGAGACGATGCCCGGGTTCTGCAGCGGGAAGTACTGGAAGTCGACGCCCGGGAACAGCGATTCGGGGCCGCCCGACACCACCGGCGACAGCACCACGAGCACCAGTGCGGGGACGAGCCCGCCGTACACGGACCAGACCGCGCCGCGGGTGGTGAAGCCGCGCCAGAACAGTGAGTAGAGCAGCACGGGGAGGTTGGCGGAGGCGGCGACCGCGAAGGCGAGGCCCACCAGGAAGGCGACGTTGAGATCACGCGCCAGCAGCCCGAGGGCGATGGCCACCACGCCGATGCCGACGGACGCGACGCGCGCGACGGTCACCTCGCTGCGCGGCTTGGCATGGCTGCGCCGCAGCGACGCGTACAGGTCGTGCGCCACGGAGGCCGAGGAGGCGAGAGTGATCCCGGCCACCACGGCGAGGATGGTGGCGAAGGCGACGGCGGCGACCACGGCGAACAGAACCGTTCCGCCCGTGGAGTCGGCTCCGCCTCCCAGGTCGAGCGCCAGCAACGGAACCGCCGTGTTCCCCGCCACGTTCGACCCGCGCACCGCCTCCGGCCCGACGATCGCGGCCGCCGAGAAGCCGAGGACGATCGTCATCAGGTAGAACCCGCCGATGAGCCCGATCGACCAGAGCACCGAACGCCGGGCCGCCCTGGCGGTGGGCACGGTGTAGAAGCGGGACAGGATGTGCGGCAGCCCCGCCGTGCCCAGCACCAGCGCCAGGCCCAGGCTGATGAAGTCGAGCCGGGCCGTCCAGTCCCCGCCGTACTTCAGCCCCGGTGCCAGGAAGCCGTCACCGTGTCCACTGCGCTCGGCCGCCGTCAGCAGCAGGCGGTCCAAGTCGCCGTGGAACCGCAGCAGGACGAGCACGGTGAGCGCGACCGTACCGCTCAGCAGCAGGACCGCCTTGACAATCTGGATCCAGGTGGTGGCCCGCATCCCTCCCAACGACACGTAGATCACCATGAGCGCGCCGACCCCGACGACGGTCCAGGCCCGCGCCGCCGCACTCGTCCCCCCGAGCAGCAGCGCCACCAGGCTTCCCGCGCCCACCATCTGCGCCACCAGATACAGAACGGACACGGTGACCGAGGAAGTTCCCGCCGCGATGCGCACCGGCCGCTCACTCATCCGCGCCACCACCACGTCGGCGAGCGTGAACCGCCCGCAGTTGCGCACCAGTTCGGCGACGAGGAACAGCACCAGCAGCCAGGCCACGAAGAAGCCGACCACGTACAGCATCCCGTCGTAGCCGTACAGCGCGATCAGCCCCGTGACGCCCAGGAAGGAGGCGGCCGACACGTAGTCCCCGGCGATGGCAAAACCATTTTCCAGCGGGGAGAAGAGACGTCCGCCCGCGTAGAACTCCTCCGCCGAACCCCGCCGGTTCCGGCTCACCCAGGTCGTGATCGCCAGCGTGACCGCGACGAACCCGCTGAACAGCAACAACGCCAGCGTCTGATGGTGCCCGGTCATGAGGTGCCTCCCCGGGCCGAACGGGTCAGCTCCTGCGTGTCCCACCGCAGTTCGAGCGCCGCCCGGTCCCTGCGCAGCCGGGCGTGCCGTGCGTAGGCCCAGGCGAGCACGAAGGTGGTCAGGAACTGCCCCAGCCCCGCGAGCATGGCCACGTTCACCGCTCCGGCCACCGGCCGCGCCATCACCCCGGGAGCGGTCGTGGCCGTCACGACGTACCCCACGTACCAGGTGAGGAAGAGGAGAACTCCCGGCACCACGAACCGCCGGTAGCGGCTGCGCACTTCCTGGAACGCCGCGCTGCGTTGCACTTCGAGGTAGATGTCGCCCGCCGCCGGCACCCCCTCCTCCTTCGCGCCCCGGCCGTCCGGTCCGCCGCCGGTCGCCGGCGCCCCGACACCGTCCGTCTCGCCCCAGCCGGACGCCAGCGCGTCGTACCACGGGTCGTCGTACCGCATGCCCCCTGGCGCCTCGGCCGGTCGCGGGACATGCCCCTCAGGGTGCTCGGTCGAACGGTGCGCACCACCCCCGCTTCCGCGAGGACGACTGTTGCTTGACTGCATGCTCAAGGATGGACAGAACGGGAACATCCCTGACTTCTCTTCCCCGCGCTCTTCACCCCATCAGGTGACTCATCCCGCTGGTGGGCGGGCGATCCCCTTGGCGTAGGCATAACGCACCGCCTGGGCACGGTCCTTGAGGCCGGTCTTGGTGAAGATGTTGTTGATGTGGGTCTTCACGGTCGCCGTCGACACATGCAGCTTGCGGCCGATCTCCGTGTTGCTGAGCCCTTCGGAGATCAGTTCCAGCACCTCGATCTCCCGGGCGGTGAGCCCGTCGGGCGGCTCGGCCGGTTCCGTCGGCCGCGGCGCGGGCTCCGACAGCCGCTCCAACAGCCGCCGCTGGATGCTCGGCGACAGTCCCGCGTCCCCGGACAGCACGCTGTGCACGGCCCGTACGATCTCGTCCCCGCCCGCGTCCTTGGTGAGATATCCCCTCGCCCCTGCCCGCAGCGCCGGGAACAGCGACTCGTCGTCAGCGAAGGTGGTCAGCACCACGACCTGGGTCCCGGGGTACTCGGCGCGGATGCGCCGAGTCGCCTCCACACCGTCGCAGCGGGGCATACGCAGGTCCATCAGCACGACGTCCGGGGCGAGTTCGGCGACGAGCTGCACCGCCTCCTCACCGTCCCCCGCGGCGCCGACGACCTCGACTCCGGGCAGCAGCCCGAGCAGCATCACGATGCCCTCACGGACGACGGTCTGGTCGTCCGCGACCACCACGCGCGCTGGCGGCCTCGCCTCCCCTTCCGTCATACGGGCACCCTCAGCGTCACCACGAACCCCTCCTCGTCCGGCCCCGCGTCCAGCGAGCCGCCCAGCAGTTCGGCACGCTCGCGCATGCCCAGCAGACCGTACCCGGCGCCCGCCCCGGCCAGATCTCCCGGCGGTCCGCCCGAGTCCCTCACGTCCAGCGTCACTTGGTGATCGGCGTAGTCCAGCCGCACCCGCACCTTGGCGCCCGGCGCGTGCTTGCGGACGTTCGTCAGGGCCTCCTGGGCGACCCGCCGCACCGCCTGCGAGGCCTCCGCGGGCAGTGGCTTCCGATCACCCGTAACGGTGACCTCCGCGCCGGCCGTCGTGCCCACGAGCTGCGTCAGGAAGTCCTCCAGCGGGGTCAACTCGCCCCGCAGCGCGGACAGCGCCTGCCGTGTCTCGTCGAGACCGTCACGCGCCATGCCCCGCGCCGCCACCACCCGCTCCAGTATCTGCTCCCGGTCGGCACCCCGCTCGATCAGCAGCCGGGCCGCCTCCAGGTGCACGAGCTGCGCCGAGAGGCTGTGGGCCAGTACGTCGTGGATCTCACGGGCGATCCTGGCCCGCTCGGCGAGCGCCGCGGACTCCGCCTCGGCGGCCCGTGCGGCTCGCTCCTGGGCGAGGAGGCGCTGGGCGCTGCCGCGGGCCTCCGCGTCGAGCCTCAACACGTAGCCGGCGAGGGCCAGTCCCACCGTCGTGGCCGCCGTGGTCAGCCACACGTCGTTGTTGACGGCGGCGTACGACGCGAGGGCCACGGACGCCGTCGGCAGGGCGACCGCCAGCGGCAGCCGTTCCAGCGCGCTGACGGCGCAGCCGCACCACAGGACGAGGGCCGGCCCCCGGAACCCCAGGGCCTCGGCTCCGACGGCCAGTCCCATGAGCAGGAGCAGGATGCCCAGGGAGGGCCACAACCGGTGCTGGAACGTGGTCCGGTACAGGGCCCAGGCCAGTCCGCCGGCCACGACCACTCCGACCCCACCGACGACCGTCACCCACCCGTGGACACGGTTGCTGTCGAATGCTCCCCACAGCAGGATTCCCAGGGCGAACACCCTCACGACCCAGGCGATCAGCCGCCGGGGCCGCGAGGTGCCTTGCCGCCCTAGCGCCTCCCGCGACGGCCAGCCCATCCAGGCGTTCTGCGTCACACGCGCTCCTTCCGCGCGGGGCGGACCATGGGGTCACCGTACGCCGTGGCCGCGGAGACGGCGGGCGTGACGGACTGGGCCCGCCAGACCAGGATTCCGCCGCGGACGAGCAGGGTGGCCGCGAGAGCGACGAGCAGGGCGGAGCTGTCCTGATGGACGCCGAGCGCGGAGCCCAGCGCGAAGAGGCCGACGCGCAGGGCGATGCCGATGATCCACACGGTCACGCTCGCCCTGGTGCTCTTGCTCCACACCGCGCCGTCCGGCTCCGCCCAGACGCGGGTGGTCCAGGCCCAGCCCGCTCCGGTGGCGAGGCCTATGAGCAGCTCGACGCCGAGGAGGACGATCGACTCCGTGCGGTGGTGGGCGTCCACGATGCCGGGTTCGCGCAGCGCTACGACGGCGAGGATCACGGGGACGAGCCACCAGCGTCGTCCCGTGCCTATCCGCTGTGCGCGGAACTGGCGGACGATCACCAGGACGACCACGGCCGCGATCATCAGCGCATTGACGAACCCGGACATCTGAGCCTCCATGGCGAGGAAGGAAGTCACGACAGCGAGCGCTGCCGACGCCTTCGACACTACGGAAACCCGCAGGTCACCAGATCGGACCGTGGGTGGACCCCGGGTGGATCCATGGACCGCCCCGGTGTCCACCCACGGGTGGAGAACCGCGACCTAGGGTCACCGGAAGCCGATCGGCCCGACGGAATCGGCTCCGGAAGGCCGGGTGGCTGGGAGGGTTTCCTGGCCGGCTGGATGGCCCCGAGATGCTGACCGGATAGCGGGAAGCGGGGAACGGGTGGGGTTGGATGGAGTCAGGCAACCGGCGGGTTGGCTCGGAGGCGAGGAACGGGCGCGGTTGGCTCGGAGGCGAGGAACGGGCGCGGTTGGCTGGAGCCGGGATGGCCCGCCGACCGGCGGCAGGCGGGGAACCAACATGGTTGGCCAGAAGGCGGGACGGTCTGACCGGGTTTCCCGGGGCCGTATGGCCCGACTCAGATCCGCAGAGCCAGACGGCCCGACTCAGACCTGCAGAGCAAGACGGCGGCCCGACTCAGACCTGCAGAGCAAGACGGCTCGACTCAAGCCTGCATAACTGTCCGCCCCACTCCACCCCGGCCAGGGCTGCCGCAGCGGCCCACCGGAACGCGACGCACCCGCGCCTCCCGCCGCACCGGGCCCCGAACCGGCCCCTCTGCGGCC
>NZ_WVUG01000102.1 GCF_017614965.1 Streptomyces griseorubiginosus
GACGTCCTCGCCGCCGAACGCAAGGAACGCGCCCGCATCCGAAGCGAGAAGGGCATCCGATGGGGCGGACGCCCCCTCACCAGCGTGGCCTGACCAACCCGGCGAACCAACGCGGTCACAGCACTAGCGGGACACGTTCGAAGCCCGAATACGGGCGGCATGTGGGTCAGGAACGGAAACGGTCCTTCAGCGTCATCATTTCCGCCTGAGACGCACGCAGCGTGGTGGAGGGAGGCACGCCGTAGCGCTCCTTGTAGGCGTGCGCGAAGCGCGGTACGTGGTTGAAACCCCACCGGAGGGCGATGTCGGCGACCGTCGCGCCCGCCCCGGCGACAAGGTCCTCATGCGCCCGCGCGAGCCGGACACTCTGGATGTACTCCCGCGGCGACACCCCGGTATGCCTGCGGAAGCTGCGCTGCAGGGACCGCGGTCCGACACCTGACACGGCCGAGAGCCGCGCCAGCGACAGATCGCCGCCCGGGTCCCGCTCGATGAGCTCGACCACGCGCTTGACCGACGGCGGGCGGGCTGGAGCAGCCAGCCGCTGGGCCAGCTGTGCGGAGTGGTCATGTGGCTGCGCGAGCAGCAGCCCGGTCATGACAAAGCTGGCCCAGGGGCTGAGCTCGGGCCCGAACGCGCTCAGACCCGACACCTCGTCCAGGTCCCGTACGAAGAGACGGATACCCCTCGCCCAGGACGCCAGTGCCGGAACGGTCAGATCCATCCCGGTCCGGAACCGGACCGGGCCGACGACGTGCCTGCCGAGCATCTGCTCCAGGCAACGCTCCAGAGCGAAACGTTCGATACGCAGGTGCAGCTGCCTGTACCCATCGCTGACCTGCATCTTCGCCCCCATGCCCGGTGAGAGGATGCAGCCCGACTGCTGTGTGAGGACCAGTCGTTCCTCATCGGTGTCCACCTGGTTGGTCCCGAACAGAGCGAAATTCACATCGTAGTAGGAAACCTGCTCGGTGAGCTCGACAGCGAACTCGTCACCGTAGGTACGTGCGTAGATGAGGGAGAACGGTCCGAAGCCCACGGCCGACAGATCACACAACATCCCGCTACCGCCTCCGGCGGTAGGGCGGAAGGAGGACAGCAGCTGGGCGACTCGGGGTCGGACCTCGTCTATGCCCGCTGCCTCGAACACCGTGAAGCGCCGCAACAGAGGAACGCCTGCGACGGCGGGCTCTCCGACGGTCTCTTCCATACGATCCCAACGCCCTTCCGTCCGCCAACGAGGACGCCTGCGACACTCGCGAAGCTGCTTTCGCCCGGTGCGCGAACTCCCGATACCTCAAATCCTTGTCCCGCCCCGCACCGATCGCCAAATGCATCCAACCTGTACGCCGCTGGACTCGGCCGCCTTGCATGACCCGTCCGATGCCTGTGTGACGATCAACGCGGGCGGTCGGCGTGCTTCAACCCAAACGCTTTTCCAGCCAGGAAGTGACGGCGTCGAGCACCCGTTCGTTGTTCCGTTCGATCATCATCAGGTGCCCGTTACCGTGGATACCCAGCTCACCGAGCCGGAGGTGATCGACCTGACGGCATCCGGCCTGCCGGAGGAAGGCAACAGTGCCTGCGTCCATCGCCGAGGCGACCGACTGCTCTCCCGACACGATGGCAATCGGCACGTCGGCGAGGTGGGGAAGGCTCCGCACTGGCTCCGCCTGCAGCCGCAAGGCCGGTCCGCCCTCCTCGCTCGGCACGTCGACCAGCTCAAGGCCGCCGGGATCCGTGACCGGTGGGTGATAGGTGAGAGGGCTGGCTGCGAGGCCCCAAGGCATCGGGAACGGCCCTGTGGGGCCGAGGGGCTCCAGTCCCACCACAGCACGGACGAGATCGGGTCGCTCGTCGGTCATCAGCCAAGCTGTCGGGCCGCCGGCCGAGTTGGTGATGACGATCGCCGGCCCGATGATGTCGAGGAGTTGGCCACCGCGGCGCCGCATCGCTTCATGGTGCGCGGCCAGCTCTCCGGGCATCGGGCTCATTTCCGCGAGCAACTGGGCCAGCGCCGGATCATCCGCCAGCCCCGTGCCAGGCCATTGGGTGTGAGCGGGGTTGCCCGCCCCCGCGAACATCGGACCGACGCTCTCGACAGTCGGAAGCAGTTCCGGCGGGCCGTCCCCGCTCGGCCGGACGGGCGAACGGCCATGCCCGGGCCGGTCCACAACGTAGACCGCATAGCCGCGCTGGACCAGCAAGGTCCGCCATCCCGGCCGGCCGTCGGGCGTCCCCAGCCAGTCCAGGCCTTGGCCACCACCACCGTGGACCAGCACCACTGGGTACGGCTTGGTCTGCTCTTCCGGCTTCTGGAACTCGACATAGAGCTGGCTGCCGTCGGGCGTGGTGCGACCGCTGCGCTCCTCATAGGTCACACCCACCCAGAAGTGGCCTTGTTCGGCGAGGCGGACTGCACTTGATGCCTTCGTCATTGCAGCCACGCGTTCTGGTGCCCCGGGGTCAGTTTGTCGTCCACGATTCGCTCCTTCAGTACCTGAATCACATCTGTGGGAACGGCTTCGTCGCGGTCCCAGGCGTCGACACCCTGCGGCACCGCGCCGGTCGCGTTGATTGGTCCGCTGCAGGGGTGGCGGATTCGGTCGAGACTTCCCGAGGAAGCTTGCGCTCGGTTCGCTGCCGAAGCCCGCCCCTCGCCCGCAGCGTCACATCCACGAACTCCTCCACCTCACACTGCTGTTTGCGAGGACCGTTCTGAGTCCTCCGTCACATCCCCTGTACCTGTACGTCGACCTTCCGGAGTCGCGGCAGCACCTGCGACGCGATCAGTTCGACGGTCTTGCGGTCGCGGTCGTCGATCGCGAACAGGATCCGGTTGCAGCCGGTCTCGACCATCAATTCCTCGATGCTGTCCGCGAGCGTCTTCGGGGTTCCGGTGACGAACATGCTCGTGAGGTCCAGGTCGGGAGGACCACCGATGGCGAGCCGGCCGGCTGTCGCGGCCGCGAGCTCCGCCTCGGTGCTCGACATCGGAATGTCCTCCCCGAGCTCGAACTGCTTGCGCAGCTTGTCCGCGTATTTGCCCGCGACGGTAAAGAACTCGCCCAGCGTCTCCGCGGCTTCGTCTGCGGATTCTGAGCACGATACGAAACGCTCGATCATCACGTTCGCCCCGGTGAGGTTGTGCCCGTTCTCCTGAGCTGCCTGGACATACCCCGAAATGACCTTGGCGTGCGTGGCGGCGTCGCCCAGGTTGCGCATCAGGTTGTAACCCCTCGAACCCGCGGTTACCGCGGAATTCGGCGATACCGCGCCGATCCATATCGGAAGGAGCCGCTGGTAGGAGGGCGGAAACACCGTCGTCGGTACCGGGACGTTTCCGTACGGCAGACTGCTTTCGTGAGTGAACTCCGTCTGCGTCAACGCCAGGTCGACGATTTCAAGCCCCTCGTTCCAGCGACGGCCCACCTCGTCCATGGAGATTCCGAAGGGCAGCGTCTCGATCGGCGATGCTCCGCGACCGAGGCCCAGTTCGAACCGTCCGCGGCTGAGGTTGTCCAGCAGAATGGCTTCTTCGGCCACGATCAGCGGACTCCGGAAGGGCAGTACAGTGACCGCCGTGGCCAGTCGGATCTTGCTGGTGCGGACGGCGGCTGCCGCCAGCGCAAGGTGTGGCGCCGGGCTCAGCGAACCGAACATCCCGAAGTGGTGCTCGGTGATCGTCGCCATGTCGTAGCCGAGTTTCTCGAACCACTCCACGTTGTCAACGAAGCGGTGCACCTCGTTGGCGGCCAGGTCGTGGTCGAACTCGTCGAGACCCACCGCTCCGGTGTATCGAACCGCCTGCGTGATTGCGAACTTCGGCCTGGTCGGGTCGTCGGTGAACGTGGCCATTGATGCGGCTCCCTAGTGATGGTGTGGTAATCGTTGTTCGCCCGAGGACGATTCCCCTCATGCCCCCCATGTCGTCCACGTCAACGCATACGAAGGAAATAGCCATTGGCTGGCCCCGTTGCCCAATTGGATATCTCTGCTATCGATATGGCCGACGAACACTCCGACCTATCGGTCTTGATCGTGAACTCCACGAATTTCGTCAATTCCTGCACCGGAGGTGTGCACGAACCCAAGTTCCTGGGACTGTCGCTGAGCGCGTCCATGAGCTCGGCCTCCACGGGGCGGCGGACAAGACGATCAATCGCCGTGTGGGTTTCGGCAGTGTCGCGACGATAGGTCCCAGCCGTTGCCCCGCCGATCCCCTCGGCGACGCACCGATCCGCTTCGCGACACGAGAAAGGTCACCGAGAGGGCAACGCATGGACGGGGAGGTCTCAGCGGCGCTTGTACTTCGCCAGCTTTTCTTCGTCGATCGTGATCCCGAATCCTGGACCGGAGCCGAGGATCAGTTCCCCCGCCTCGTAGCGCACCGGCTCTGTGGCGATGTCGTCGCTCAGCAGGAACGGACCGAACAGCTCGGTCCCGAAGTCGAGCGCACCGATCGTACAGAACACGTGGGCCGACGCGGCGGTACCCAGCGAGGTCTCGATGGTCGTACCGCCGTAGCAGCCGATACCGCCTGCTTCGGCAATAGCCGCGATCCGCCGCACCGCGGACAGTCCACCGCTCTTGCCGATCTTCAGCGAGACGACGTCAGTGGCGTGCGCCGTGACCAGACCGAGGGCGTCCGCCGGCGTCCACACCGATTCGTCGGCCATGAGCGCCGAACCGGATTGCTGCCGCAGGCGAGCGAGCGAGCCGAGGCCGGCTGCAGGTACGGGCTGCTCGACGAGGCGGATCCCGGCGTCGGCGAGGCTGGGCAGCCAGCGCCGTGCGGTGTACTCGTCCCAGGCGCCGTTGATGTCCACGGCCAGAGACGCGTCTTCCGCGAGGGCATCAGCGATCGCACTGACACGTCGCACATCAGCCGCGGGCTCCTCACCGCCCATTTTCAGCTTGAACGACCTGTGCCTGCCCTCCTCCAATAGGCGGCGGGCTTCCTCGACGACGAATCCAACGGAATCCGTGCCCAGGGCCCAGGTCACCGGGAGGCGGTCGCGATGAGGTCCACCGAGCAGTTGATGGACCGGCAGGCCGAGCGCGCGCCCGGCTGCGTCCCAGGCTGCCGTCTCCAATCCCGCCCGCGCGAATGGCGCACCGGGGGCGGCCCGCTCGATCCGACGGGCCAGGGCCTCGGGCCGGAGGACGTCCTGCCCGACCACCACCGGCGCCAGATACCGGTCTACGAGCGCTGCCATGCCTTCGATCGATTCACCGCCCCACCACGGTCCGCCCGGTACGACTCCTTCGCCCCAGCCGACAACACCGTCGTCGGTGACGAGCCGGATCAGCAGCACCCCCTGGGTGTGCATCGTGGCAACCGAGAACTTGTGCGGTCGGACCAGGGGAATGTCGAGTATGTGAGTCTCGACGGCTGTGATCGGCAGAGTCCGGCGGCGGGTCTCCGGAGCGGTCGGCTCAGGCACGCGACACCGCGTCCGACGGCGTGAAGGCGAAGTCGTACCGTGCATCGACGAAGGTGTCGGTGAAGCCGTGGTGAGCGATGCGATCACGGTCCTCGACCAGCTCCGCGGCGATGACGAGTTCGTCGCGTACAGCGCTGGCAACGTCGGTCTCCAGGTACTGTCCGCCCTCGAAGTACAGCTGCGAGGTGCGCTCACCGAAATACGGGTGGCGCAACTTCACGTGAAGGTGGGCTGGCCGGAAGAAGTGTCGCCCCAGCGCGTTCAACACCCTGCCGGTGGGGCCGTCCTTGGGGATCTCGTAAGGCGGCGGCGCGAATGTGTGAACCTCGTAGCGCCCCTCATCGTCGGAGCGGAAGCGTCCACGCAGGTTCCATTCCGGTAGGCCCGGATGGATCTGGGAGTACAAGCCGTCCGCGTCGGCGTGCCAGAGATCCATTTCCACATCACCCAGGGGCGTGCCGTCCTCCGTGGTGACTCGCCCGTGGAAAACGAGTGGGACACCCTCCTCGTCCGGGCGTTGAGGCATGCGGTAGGGCGGCCCCTCGAGCCACGGTGCGCCCGGCACGTAGAAGGGCCCCTCGATGGCTTCGATGCTGCCGGCGCGGCCCTCGTTCTGCACGTCCGTGGCTGCCGCCTCGAAGAAGACGTCGAACAGCAGGCTGGCCTCGCCGGCCTGCACCTCGGCGATGATCAAGTCGGTCGCCGCCCGGTATTCATCGTGGGTTACGTGGTGCTTGCGAATGAAATCGAGGAGCGTCCGCTCAAGGTCCTCGACAAGGGTGACAACGCGGTCGTCGGACACCCAACTCACATCCCTTCGTCTTAGTCGCATTGCGACCATTGACATCGCAATGCGACATACGTCAACATAGGAGAGCGGCAAAGGGCCGTCAAGAGGAAAGGAGAACCGGTGAGCGATGACCGGCGTGATCACCTGCAGACCCTCGAAAGAGGGTTGGCCGTCATCGCCGCGTTTTCCGGACGAGGTCCACAACTGAGCCTTGGAGAGCTCGCCGGACTCACTGGACTGTCCAGGCCGATCGTCCGACGGATCATGCTCACGCTGGAGAACTTGGGCTTCGCCCGAACCACCGGCTCCCTCTTCGCGCTCACCCCGAAGGTCCTGACCCTGGGCTATGCCTACCTGTCTTCCGTGAAACTCACCGACGTCGCCCGCCCTGTGATGGAAGAGCTCACCGACCAACTGGGAGTGGGCACTTCACTGGCGGCCATGGACGGCGCAGAGGTCGTCTACGTGGACCGGGTGCAGCTCGGGCGGGTGGCCAGTATCCATCTCGCGGTCGGCACCCGGCTTCCGGCACACGCAACCTCGATGGGCCACGTACTGCTCGCCCACTCCACATCTGGCGAGGTCGAGGCGGTGCTGTCGCAACCACTTGCCCCCCTTACAGAGCGAACGCTGACCGATCCCGACAAGCTGCGGGAGCGACTTGCCGTCGTGCGGGAGCGGGGCTGGGATGCCGTCGACCAGGAGCTGGAAATCGGCCGACGCTCGGCGGCAGCGCCCGTCTTCGACGCCGACGGCCGCGTCATCGCCGCTCTTTCGTTGTCCTGCGGAACTCTCGAGTGCTCAATGGAACAACTCGTCGGCACTTTTCTCCCACCCCTGCGCGCCGGTGCTGCCAGGATCAGTGCGGCCCTGGGCTCTGGCGTACACGCCAACTCATGATCTCCGCCTGGTTCAACCCGACGGTCGCCACGATGAACGGACTGGGCATGTCTCCACACCGCACTCGCACCGACCTCCGGCCCGTCAATGTGCCGACCTACGCCGGTCTGCGGACCCGCACTGACGCACCGCCCGGCTCCAGTTGGGGACTGTTCGGCGCCCACGACCAACTCGGCACGCTGAACTTCCTCGCCTTCAACGACCTGCGGGCCGCCGCCAGCGAGATACAGGCCGGCCAAGCGTTCTCCCTCGATCTGCCCTCGACCGCCATCAACCCTTCGCTGGCCCCGACCCGCCGTCCGGTGGAGCACCACATCTTCGAACGCACGCCGTTCCACCGTGACGAGTGGCTCGATCACTTCTACACCCAGTACGGCTCGCAACTAGACGGACTGCGGCACATCGGGCATCCCGAGCACGGCTTCTACAACGGAGCGGATCCCCGTCTGTTCCTTCCTGGTGAGGACCTGCTGGGCATACATCACATCGCCGCCCTCCCGGTCGCGGGCCGAGCGGTCCTCCTGGACGTCGACCGCCACCTGCGCGACCAGGGCCGGCCGATCCAACAGCACTCCGACTTCGCGGTGTCCGCCCGAGATCTGGAAGAGACGCGAGCCGCCCAAGACGTGACCGTCCGGCCCGGGGACATCGTGCTCATCCGGTTCGGTTGGCTGCGGTGGTATCTGGAGGATGCCTCCCCGCAGGTGCGGGCGGACCTGCGGACCGAGCAGTTCCATCCCGGCCTCGAACAGTCCCATGACGTATTGGCCTGGCTCTGGGATCACCAGGTCAGCCTCATCGCTGCAGACAACTTCGCGCTCGAGCGCTGGCCTGCCGCCCCCGACAGCCCGTTCTACACACACGCCGAGCGAGACGAGGGTTTCCGCGACCCGCACTCGGGGATCATGCATCGGGCCATCATCGGTCTGCTGGGCATGCCCATCGGTGAACTCTGGAACCTTGACGCGCTTGCCGCCTCGTGCGCGGCCGACCGACGATGGTCACTCCTTCTGACCGTGGCACCCCTGAGCATCGTCGGTGGTATCGGTTCCCCCGCCAACGCGATCGCTCTTCGTTGAAGGGAGTGCTCGTGGGTCTGGCCGTTTGAACACGTCAGTCGCGACCGTAGTTCGTGGCGGATGAACTGCGGTCGCGGATCGAACCCTCGCTGCCCAAGTCGGGTCCGAAGCTGGTCGGAAGACGGCCCCAGGAGCCGGACCGGGATCCTGTTCGTGCTGGACATCGGCATCGAGTGGAGCACCTGCCCCAGAAGCTGGGCTTCGGCTGGCCGGCGAAGGCCGGCATGGGATGGGCTACGACGTCCACGTCGTCGAAACCCGTGCCACTCCCGCGCCGAAGCGGCGGTTCACGGACACGCATGGACGAGACCATCAAAGAACCTGCCGTCGCGGGCACTCCTCCTCGCACCATGCTGGGCAGGCACGTCGTCGGACGGGTCCGGTTGCGGACCAGGATGGATCTGACCGTTCCGGCGCTGGCGTCCTGGGCGAGGGGTATCCGTCTCTTCGTGCCCCACGCTGCGTGCGTCTCAGGCGGACGGCGCGACGTCGGTGGAGCCATCCCAGGTCTGACGGCCTCACCAGGCTATGCCACCGTACCGGCACACCCACTGTTTCCTGTCGCGCAGCGGATCGGTGCGTCGCCAAGGGGATCGGTGTGGCACTGCAAACGACTTATCGTCGCGACACGGCCGAAACATTCTCGGCACCTAGGGGGCTTCTGACGGATCTCCGCGGTGTCGCGACGCCCGGCATGCACTCCCGCAGCTACCGCTGGGGGCACCCCCAGCCGCACGCACCGGACGCCGCTCCTTCTTCCACGGAGATCCGTCAGAAGTCCCCTAATCACCTCTTCCGCTTTCCCTAGGAGGGTTGAGCTCATGGAAGCGCTCAGCGACAGCCCGCAGACACTCAAGTTCGTGCACACCTACGGCGTGGGCCTGCATGCTGAGGAAGCGGATCCGGATGTGTACGACCCGCAGTGGCAGAAGCGCCAGGTGGACGACTTCGTGCAGTTCGCGGTCGAGGCCGAGGAGTCAGGCTTTGACGGTGTGTCGGTGACCGAGCATCACGTGCCGATGATGACCTGTCCTTCCCCGCACCTGCTGTTGGCCGCCGCGGCGGTGCGTACGAGCCGGATCCGGCTCGGGACGGCCGTGACCGCGCTGCCGCTCTACCATCCCATCCGGGTGGCGGAGGAGGCCGGCACCCTCGACCTGCTGAGCGGGGGCCGGTTCGAACTGGGCGTGGGCCGGGGCGTGCCGGGGGAGGCACAAATCGCGGTGGGTCGGGATCTGTCCCCGGACGAGCTGAGCCAAGGCTGGCTGGAAAGCCTCGATGTGCTACAACTCGCGCTCACCGAGCGCGACTTCACGTACGACGGAAAGTTCTACAAGGTCACGCAGCCGACCACCATCGCGACCCGCCCGCTGCAGGACTCGTTCCCGGTCTGGCTGGGCGCGGCAAGCATGGGCACGATGCAACAGGCCGCCACGCGGGGCTGGAACGCCATGCGCAACTTCGGCAGCAACCAGGAACATCGCGACGCGCTGGAGGGCTACATCAAGGTGGCCGCCGAGAACGGCCATGACAGGTCCGGCGCGAACATGCTGGTCGAGCGGTTCGTCGCGATCGGGCAGACCGAGGACGAAGCCGAACGCAACCTCGCGAGGATGACGCACTCCCTGGGGCGGTTCATCTCGTTCTTCACGGCGGGAGGCAAGCGCGCTCTCCCTGCCGACGCCGAGTTCCATGCCGGCAGTGGCTCCGGCAAGAAGAACCGGCCGGCCATCGTCGTCTCCGGCACGCCTGACCAGGTGATCGACAGCCTCCAGCAGACGATCGACGAAACCGGTGCGCGTCGGCTGCTCGTCGAACTCTTCTCCGCGCAGGAGAGGCGGCTGTTCGTAGAAGAGATCATGCCCGTTCTGCGGAAGCGGAACACGACAGCAGTCTGACACTCGATTCACGAAAAGCGGGATGCGCCAACAAGCCAAGAAGAGGAAGCGCATACGGCGGAACATCATGAGCGAGTCCAGTCTTCGCATCGCTGCCCAGGGTTACGTCTGGGTTGGCGTCGGCTATGAAGAACGGAACGGCCAGAGCCTTGTCGACGGCAGCCAGTACGGTCGCCTTCCTGCAGCAGGTGGGCTGCACAGACGTCGACCATCTGCGTCTCGGCGAGCTCGGTGTGCACCCCTACGGTCACCTCATGATGATCGAGCGGAACAAGGAAGAGGTGCTCGACGTCGTCACCGGCTGGCTCGACAAGCACCTGCAGCCGTGACATCAACACCCGACCGGATCAGCAGCTCGCGGACCGCTGCCAGCACCACCGTCGCACCGAGAGGATCCTGACGATGCCTTCCTTCTCCTACACAGCTCACCCGGCCCGTGTCGTGTTCGGCACCGGCACCTTCGACCAGGTCCGCGCCGAGGCCGAGAGGCTCGGCCACCACCGTGTGCTCGTCCTGGCCGACCCGCATGTCGGCGATGTGGCGGACCGGGTCGAGAAGGTTCTCGGTCCGCTGGCCGCCGCCCGCTTCGACGGTGCCGCCATGCACACCCCGGTCGACGTCACCGAACGGGCGCTCGAGGTGCTGCGCCAAGCTCAGGCGGACTGCGTCGTCGCGGTCGGCGGCGGCTCGACCACGGGACTGGCCAAGGCCCTCGCCGCCAGGACCGGCGTCGATCAGGTGATCCTCCCGACGACCTATGCCGGATCCGAGGTCACCCCGGTGCTCGGCGAGACCGAGAACGGGGTAAAGACCACGCGCTCGTCGCCGGACATCCTTCCGGAGACCGTGATCTACGACGTCGAACTCTCCCGGCGACTCCCGGTGCCGCTGACGGTGACCAGCGCTGTCAACGCGATGGCCCACGCCGTCGAGGCGCTCTACTCGCCCGACGCCAATCCGGTCGTCGACGGAATGGCCCTAGAAGCGATCGGTCGGCTTGCCCGTGGGCTGCGTCGGCTCGCCGCCGACCCCGCCGACCTCGACACCCGATCGGATCTCCTGCACGGCGCATGGCTGGCGGGCATGTGCCTCGGTGTGGCCGGCATGGGACTGCACCACAAGCTCTGCCACACCCTCGGCGGCAGCTTCGACCTTCCCCACTCGCCGGCGCACACGGTGGTCCTCCCACATGTCATGGCCTACAACGCCGCGGCGGCGCCAGAGGCAATGCGACGCATCGCCGACGTGCTCGGGGCCGCCGACGCCCCGACCGCAGTCTTCGACCTGATCGTCGAATGCGGCGGGCCGACCGCCCTACGCCGCTTCGGGATGCGCGAGGTGGACCTGGTCCGGGCTGCCGACCTGGCCGTGGCCACGCCCTACCCCAACCCGGCAGCGCTGACACATGAGGGCATCCTCGGCCTGCTGCGACATGCCTGGCACGGTGACCGGCCGGACCCCGCCGCCGTAGACCTCGCCGCACCGCTGAGCATCCATCGGCTGACCGAGCAGGTCGTCGCCACCTTCACCGGTGCCGCCGACACACGGTTGCGCGACCTGCTCAGCGACCTGGTTCGTCGGCTCCACGGCTTCGCGGTCGACAACGCACTCACCCAGGCGGAATGGGCGCGAGGCGTCGACTTCCTGACCCGCACCGGGCAGATCTCGACCCCCACACGCCAGGAAGTGGTGCTGCTCTCCGACACGCTCGGGCTCTCGAGCGTGGTCGACGTCCTCACCAACTCCCGTACCCCCGACACCACCCCGTCGGCCGTACTGGGTCCGTTCTATGTCGAAGGCCCGCCCGCACTGGCGCAGGACACCGACGTGTCACAGGGCCTTCCCGGCATCCCGCTGTACGTCGACGTCACCGTCACCGACACGGACGACCGGCCGGTGGCCGGTGCGGTTGTGGACATCTGGCAGTCCAACGACGACGGCTTCTACGACGTGCAACTGCCCGACCTCGACGGCCCCGTGCTGCGCGGCAGATTCCGTACCGACCCCCACGGACGGCTGCGCTTCTGGAGCATCCTGCCCTCCGAGTACCCGATCCCGACGGATGGACCGGTCGGACAGATGCTCGCCGCCACCGGCCGCCACCCCTACCGGGCCCCCCACCTGCACTTCTTGATCTCCGCGGAGGGCTACCAGCAGCTGATCACACAACTCTTCGTCCGCGGGGGCAGCTATATCGACTCCGACGCGGTGTTCGGGGTGAAGGACGACCTCGTGGTCGACTTCGTGCCGCGCACCGGCCCTGCTCCCGACGGCCGCAAGAGGGACGGCGGCTGGCGCGAGCTTCGGTACGCCTTCCGCATCGCCCAGCAGAGCACCTTTTCTCCGATATCGCCCATGACGACGCCTGCAACAGCCCTAAAGGAGGCACCATGAGCACTCTTGAGACAATCGGTTCCGACCCTGATACGTCCACATTGCGCCGTACGTTCGGCTGCTTCCCCACCGGAGTCGCCGCCGTCTGCGCCGAAGTGGACGGCGAACAGGTTGGCATGGCGGTGAGCTCGTTCACCTCGGTCTCCTTGAGCCCGCCGCTCGTGTCCGTCTGCATCGGCAAGGACTCCAGCACATGGCCAAAGCTGCGCCAGGCATCGGCCGTTGGCGTCAGTGTTCTCTCCGCGACTCACGATCTGGCGGGCCGGCAACTCGCCTCACGTACCGGGAACCGTTTCGAGGGACTGACGACGACGACTACGGAATCCGGCGCACTGCACCTGGAAGACGCAGTTGCCCTGTTCGAATGCAGGATTCACGAAGAAGTCCCCGCAGGGGACCACATCATCGTCCTACTCCGAGTCCTCGCGCTCGCCGCCCAGCCGCTGACGCCCCCGCTGGTCTTCCACGGGTCGCGGTTCCACCAGCTTGCCGCCTAGCGGACTGGCGGAACCGACGGCTGATTTTCCGACGACCAATCAGCACGAAATACACGGCGTCGTCCCGGAAATCGGCTCAGGGCCCGGGCGAGTCCCAGGACCGGGGCGGTACCGATTCCTGCGGCGAGCAGCATGCTGGTGGCGGAACCGGGATTCAGCGCGAACACGAGGCGGTCGGCACGCCCGGCACATAGCGCCGCGCTGCGGGACCGGATCGAGACGACGCCCTGGGTCGGGGTGGGGACGGACCGCGCTGCGGGTGCTGCGGGCGTAACTGAACTTCGCCGAGATCGCGGGCGGGCCCCTGCACCCCGCCAGTGAGCTGCACACCGCGGAGAAGACCACCGGCGCGTCCGCCGTTACCACGCCGATCACTGTATCCAGCTCTCGGCGGCAGTCTCCAACTTCTCGTGACGGCACGGACCCGACGTGGACAAGCGGAACCACGAGAGTGCGGCTGCCGAATATTTCGTCTGCCCGGGTCAGGCAGCGTGCCGGTACTCGTGGATCACTCCGGGGAGCCGGTCTCGGCGGCGTATGTCCAGAAGGCGATGCGGCCGGGATCGCTGATTGGTTCGGGGACCGCGCGCAGTGGTGCTGCTTGGTTCATCGCTTGATGGGGCCGGTGGGCGTTGTGATGCGCCTCGAACTGGCGGAGAGCGTGGCGTAGGTGGCACTCGTTCCGGATGAGGGTGCGGTCCAGGAGTTCGTGGCGGCAGGCCTGGACCCAGCGCTCCATGATCGCGTTCAAGCGCGGCCTCGGACGCCGGTGAGCACGATCTGGATGCCGGCGGCTGCCAGGATCTCATCGAAGAGCGCGGGGAACTGCTGCTGCCGTCTCAGCAGCGGCAGGTTCAGGAGACCGGTCCGCAGTTCAGTACGGCGGGGTTGATCGTTCCGCGTTGCACCTTCGCGTGGTGGGGCTCGGCGAAGCCGGCGTTGGTGATGTAGAGCCGGTCTCCGCGTACCGCGACGGAGGTTGGTGAAGCGAGGCCGTCCGAGACGGTCAGGACGGACTCGGCGGTCCCGTCGGGGTGGACGACCGCGACCTGGTTGAGGCCGTTCTGCGCGGCGAACACCACGTCGGAGCGGTCGCTGAGGAAGTTGAAGTCGTCGACGCCGGTGAGGCCGCTGGTGACGGTGTGGATCCGGCCGGGGGAGCCGGTGGCAGTAACCGGGATCCGCAGCAGGGTGCCCTTCGCGGTGTTGGAAACCCAGACAGCTCCCCTGTGGAAGCGGAGTCCGTTCACGCCGAACGGGATGGACGGGTCGGGCGCGAGGGCGGGGTCGGTCAGCCAGGCGGTCGCCCTTCCGCCGGAGGCCGGTACGGCCCAGACGGTGGACTTGCTGCTGTCCGCCACGTACAGGGTGCGTCCGGCGGGATCGATGGCCAGGCCGTTGGGGAGTCCGTCGGTGGGCAGGACGGCGATGCGGCGCGGGGTGCCGTCCGGAGGCAGCTGCCATACGCCAGCCCGGGACGCGTCATCAGAAACCACGTTGTAGTAGGTGGTGCCGTCGTGGTCGCGCGTGATGCCGCTGAATGCGTCGCCTGGTTGCCCCGACACGAGCACCGTGCTGCGCCCGGACGTCTCGACCCGCAGCAGGGCCGGACGCTCCCCCGCCGCAGCGTGCCCGCCCAGCGTGGACACGGTCAGTGAGTTGTCCGGGTTGACAGCGATGTTCTCCGGCGCCTCGCCAGAGGTGAAGTCGAACGCGGCAAGGGTTCTCACGCCACTGACGACCGGCTTCGGGGACGACTGCTGGGCCGCCGCCGTTGCGTACGGCGCCGAGACGACGACGGCCGCCACGGCGATCACCGCCGCAAGTCTGGAACGCTTCTTCACGAGCGTTGCCGTGAGGGTTGCCGTGGAGATTCCCATGGGGTCATCGCGCTTTCTCTGGAGGGCACAGGCGTGGCTGCCCGGGAAGTGGGACATGAAGAGATCGGCCTGCACGGCCGCGGTGAGGGTCTGCCTGTGGGACGGACGGTCAGTCCTGGGTTGCAGGCAGTGGACGAAGTGGGTGGTACGCGGGGACCGCGACGGCGGCGACCACGACGTGCATGACCATGAAGGCGACGACGGCACCCCAACTGGTGCCGCGTCGGCTGTCGGAGACGCCGAGCACGATGTCCGGGACCAGGCTGAGAATCAGCACGACGAGCACGAGGATGCGCAGCAGCCGGGAGGGGCGCGCCGAGCGGGTGCGGACGACCGCCCAGCCGAGAGCGCCGACCAAGACGCTGAAGGCATGTTCGACCCGTTGACCAGGGCACAGGTCAAACAACTCGCCCAAATCGGCCACCGCATTCTGCACGACATCGGCCCCGGCGGCCAGCGCCGAGACCCCTCGCGCTGTCCAAGCGTCCATCCACAGACGCGGCTTCCCGGCTGCGGCGACGCCGCAGCGCTCCCGGTCGGGGTGCTCAGCGTGGAAAACATGTCGTTGCCGCTGACGGTGCCCTCCGGAACGTTCTGCACGACGTCCCAGTGCTCGGCGATCTCTCGTCCTGGACCCGGAAGATGTCGACGACTGCCTGGCCCTCGGTGCCCGGATCCGACACGCTGTGGGAGTGCAGAAGGACCAGGTCGCCTTCGGCGATGGCCCGCTCGACCATGAGGTGCAACTCCGGGCGGTCGGCTCGAAGACTCGCGACGTCCTGGCCTAGCGCTTCGGCGCCGTCAGGGGAGTTCGGGTCGTGCTGGATGTAGTCCGGCCGCACGAACCTGTCGATCACGGCGAGGTTGCCGTGGTTGGACAGCGGGTCGAAGAAGTGGACCACCACGGCCTTGTTCGCCGCGGCCTCATGGTCGCCGACGTGCGCCGAGGCGGCGGGGACCGATCGGGCGAGGCGAACGCTGCGGTCTCGACCCCGCCCGACAGCACACCGGCCATGGCCCTGACGGCCAGAATCCGTCCGGCTCTTCGGGCACGGCTCGCTGCAATGAGCATGGCTGAGGCTCGCTTTCGTGAAGAGATCCCTGGGGCGGTCCATCGGCTCAAGCCGGGCCGGGCAAGGGGGGCACAGTTACCTCTTGTGCGTAACCCCATGATGAGTGACCATCGAGAAAGACGTAAGGAGGCACTTTCATGTCAGCCACGAACAGCGGTGTGCCCGTGCGCGACCGCCTCGACAAGGACTGCCCCATCCGTGAAGTGCTCGACCGGGTCGGCGACAAATGGAGCAGCCTCATCGTCGTGCGGCTCGGGCAGCGCACCCACCGGTTCAACGAACTGCATCGCGAGATCGACGGGATCAGCCAGCGGATGCTGACCCTGACCCTGCGCCAACTGGTTCGCGACGGACTGGTCAGCCGCACGGCCTACGCCACCGTGCCACTGCGCGTCGACTACGAACTCACCGAACTGGGCCGCACCTTGCTCGCCCCGATCACAGCACTGCACGAATGGGCCGTGGCCCACCGCGACGACATCCGCCAAGCCCGCGCCGACCACGACGAGGCGGGGGCCGCGGGGCTCGGCTCCCGTGGCGGCGCTGGCCTGATCGAGGCCACGCCCGACGGATGACGTCGCCGGGAAGGGACGAACCTCCGCCCGGATCCGGTCATTCGCGTAATGCCGCAGCCGCCTGGCGCTCTCTACCGTCGATCCCCTCACCGCCGTAACAGCGTGCCGTGACGATGAGCAGAAGGCGGCACCATGAGCATATTCGTCCTCCTCCATGGCGCCTGGCACGGCGGCTGGGACTGGCAGCGCGTGGCGCCCGCCCTGCGCACAGTCGGGCATGAGGTGTATTCACCCACTCTCACGGGCCTTCAGCGACCGCGCTCACCCCCGTACGGCCGCTGGACCGGCTCGGTGTCACGGAGAAGGCCGACATCGACTGGCTCGTACCTCGGCTGACCCGCCACCCCTGGCTCACCGGGATTCCTCCGTGGATACCCCCGCCTTCAGGCGGGGGAGGAAGCGGACTCCTGCGGCGCAGGGCAGGCAAAGCCGATGCGCCGCCAGGGCGGATCGGCGTTCACCGCCAACCAGCCGCAGGTAAGTGGTAGTTTGTGTGGCGTCTGGTCGGCGATAACCAAGCTGGCTGGGCCTACCGCCGGGCTGGCGGGATGTCAGGTCAGTGGAGCCGGCGTAAGACTGCTGGGCGTACCCACGTCCCTTGCCGTTAGTTCGGGGCAGCTGCTGTCTGAGAAGCAGAAAGCTCAACCCGCCAGGGAAGAATCTCCCGGCTTCAGCTGGGGGAGAAGTCAAGGCGAAGAAGCATCACCTGGGTGCGGAGGCGTGGGACTCCCCGGAAGGCGAGATCCGCGAACTGGCCAAGCCGCTCGAGCAACTGATCATTGACGAGTTCCCAGGCTTCTCGCCCCAACCGTTCAGCACCCGCCAGTGGATGGACGTCCGCCTGCGGCACACCCTGCTCGGCCAGCCCCTGGTCCAGAAGTACGCCGGACTCATCCGCGGCCTCGGCGACGACGCCCTCGCCCTGGCCGACTCCTTCGCGCTGGAGCAGTGCGTCAAGCGGGACTGGCTGCTGGACGCATTCGCGAACGGATGACCGACGGCAGGTGAGGACGCCGGTCCACACAGCGGCGCGTGCCGTCCCCGCTCGAAGGGGCTGGGGACAGCGCCCGTGACTGGAAACCGCGGTTGTGCGGTCAGAACATGGTGTTGTCGTTGGCTGAGGTCTCCGGGACCGCCTGCACGGCGTCCCAGTGTTCGACGATCTTGCCTTCGCGGACACGGAAGAACTCGATGCAAGCGAAACCGCGGTCTGCCGGCTTGAGCTTGAGGTGGTGGTGGACGGCGACGTAGTCGCCCTCGGCGATGACCCGCTTGACGTCGATGCTCACCTCCGGGTTCCCGGCGAACAGCCCGGTGAACAGCTCCGTGGCGGCAGCGACACCGTCGGCGTGCTGCGGGTTGTGCTCAATGAACGAGTCGACGGCGTACCGCTCAAACACGGTCGGATCCTTCTCGACGGCCAGCCCGTGGAACACCGCCGTCACGACCTTCTTGCTCTCCGCGGTGTCCGCGTCCGGGTCGGGATGGCTGACGGCCGGCTCGCTGATCGTGGTGAACAGGTCGTGCCCGCCCACGACCGTCCCCGGGACCTCCTGGATGACGTCCCAGTGCTCGACGATCTTGCCGTCCTCGACCCGGTAGATGTCGACGACCACGCTGGGGGTGGCTCCCGGTGCCGGCGCGGACTCGGTGTGCAGCAGGACCAAGTCGTCTTCGGCCAGGACCCGGTGGGTGGTCTTCGTCCGCTCAGGGAAGGTCTCCCTGAAGAAGGTGATGAAATTCTTGATCCCCTCGGGCCCGTCGACCCCCTGCGGGTTGTGGTTGATGTAGGTGGTGCCGACGAGCTCGTCGATCACCTCCTTGTTCCCGTGGCTGAACAGCTCTTCATAGAAACGCGTGACAATCTTCTTGTTCTCAGCAGACATGATCACGGCTCACTTTCCATGGTTACGCCTTGTGCGTAACCTGATCATCAGTTACTGCTGGGCGGGACGGAAGAAGGCACTTTCATGTGAGCCACGCACATGGATGTGCCAACACAGCCGGCGCCGATCCGGCCGAGGCTGGATGGGCGCCGGGACCGGAGACTGGCCAATGTTCGTTGCCGGCCCTCAGCCAGCCGATGTACTCGGCGACGGCACGTTCCGTGTCGTGTTCCAGCTTGAAGCCGGTGTCTTCAGGCAGCCTGCTGATGTCCAGCCATGAGCCGCCGCTCGCGGAGGCCTGGCCCCGGCCCTCCGGGAGTTCGAAACGGAACCTCGAGAACTGCTGCGGTGATCGCCTCCACGATTTCCCGGTTGGTGGTCATCGATCTGAACCGATGTTGTAGACGCGATGGTTGAGCCGCTCGGCAGCCTGCCGTGATCCAGCTCCCTGCTCGTCGCCGCGGTGTGGACGAGCTGCGGCGCTGGAGCGAACGGCAACTCGGGCAGGCCAAGCGGACCCCAGGTCACGCCGATCCGCATCGCGTATAGCTCGATTCCGCTGGCCGGTGCGAGAGTCGAGATGGGAAGCTCGTTGATCTTCTTCGACATCGTGATGTCCTGAGATGCGGTCAGCGGAAGCGCATGGGACTCGTGCAGCGCGCCCTCCGCGCGACCGCGCCGGGCCCGGACGGCACCGTTGTCGCGCTCGGCCACTGCACCGGCCGGTCCTTCCCGTCGCGGGCAGATGAGGGCCGGGCGCGGTCGGCGCATGCCCTCGCGGCGCGGCCGCTTCCCGTCCTCCGGGAAGGCCGCGATCAGCCTTCGGTGAGTCGTGCTGCTGAGCGGTACCTGGGCAGGGCCGTCTCCAACTGAAATGCTGTTGAAATTCTTTCGATGGGAGGATCCAAGCAGGACGAGCGGCGATTCGTTCATCGAGATCGGCGATACGACAGTTCGCCGATCGAATGTCGCGATTTGCGCCGCAGGGTAGCAGCGGTACCTTCCGATGCGAAATTTCTTCTTCTGGAAAGTGAGGACGTCATGGACAAGTTCATCGCGGAACTGGGTCTGAACGTCGCCTTCAGGAAATCAACCCCGTTGTCCGAATCGAAGCCTCCCCTTCCGGAGCCCGCGCCTGGGACGATCAAACTGGAAAAAGGAAGTGTCAACGCCGAAGGGGCGTATCCACTTCCCTGTGATATTCTGCTGCAGCGGGACGTGAGCATTCCGATGCGTGACGGAAATCAGCTGCTCGCTGACATCTACCGACCCGTAGACGTGGAAAGCGTTCCGGCCATCGTGGCTTATACGCAGTACAGCAAGCGTGGCGGCTATTGGAACGAGGAGTATGCGCCTGCGAGGAACATACTGCGCGTGCCGGCCAGCTATTTCTCAGGGCTGGATTCGTTCGAAGCCCCGGATCCGGGATACTGGTGCGAACACGGATACGCTGTCGTCGTCATCGACGCCGCCGGCACGGGCTACTCCGGGGGAGATGCCAAGTTTCAGGGCACCGCCGTCGGACGCGACGTCTACGACGCCATCGAGTGGATCGCCGAGCAGGACTGGTCAACCGGCAAGATCGGGATGAACGGCAACTCGTACCTGGCCGCGAATCAGTGGGGGGTGGCGGCGCTGCAGCCGCCGCACCTCACGGCTATCGCTCCCTGGGAGGGGCTCAGCGACTTCTACCGGAATAATCTCTTCCGTGGCGGAATCCGAGAGAACGGGCCTTTCTGGAACGATATCCACTCACACCTTCACGGTCAGGGCCTGGAAGAGGACACCGTTCACGAGAATGGCGACCGCTTCCCTCTCTTCAACGCGTACTGGGCCGACAAGGTAGCGGATCTTTCGAGCATCTCGATTCCGGCTTATGTGGTCGCGAGCTGGAGCAACGCCATACACACGCATGGCACGATCCAGGCGTTCCGGGAGATAAGTTCCGAGCACAAGTGGCTTCGGGTCCACAACAACATTGAGTGGATAGACATCTCGGACCCGGACAGCCAAGCCGATCTGCGCAAGTTCTTCGACCACTACCTCAAGGGCGTCGACAACGGATGGGAGAAGACACCACCTGTCCGTCTGTCCGTTCTCGATCCGGGCGGCGCCGACGTGGTGGGCCGCGCCGAGCAGGAGTGGCCCCTGGCGAGGCAGCAGTGGCGCACACTCAAACTGGACGCCGCCACCGGCGCCTTGACGGACGGCGAGGTCGAACAGGAACACGTGGCCGCTTACGACAGCGAGGACCGCGATGCTTCGGTGAAGTTCTCGTTCGTCGCCACCGAGGAAATCGAGGTCACCGGATATCTCAACCTCCATCTCTGGGTTGAGGCAGCGGACGCTCAGGACATGGACCTTTTCGCCGCCCTCTACAAGGAGAACGCCGACGGAAAGCGGATGCACCACCTCTCGGTCCGCGATCCCGCAGTCCGGTCGTTCATCAAGTCCCAGGAAAAGGACGGGAAACTGCCGGGGCCGATCAGCTACGCCGGGCCGACCGGCCGACTGCGCGTTTCCCACCGCGCTCTCGACCCGGTCCGTTCCACGCCTGCCGAGCCCTTCCTCACTCATGAGAAGGAGGAACTCCTCGAACCGGGAAGTGTTGTACCGGTCGAGCTCTCGCTCTGGCCGACCTCGATGGTCGTACACGCCGGCGAACGACTTGTCGTGGAGATCGCGGGGCACCCGGTCGGACCGGTGAACCCGAACGGATTCGCCAATCCCAATATGCCCACGCGCAATCGTGGCGAGCACCGCATTCACACCGGAGGTTCGTTCGACTCCCATCTTCTGCTGCCGGTGGTGCCCTGACAGACCCGGGACCGGGCCGGTCAGCCGCCCGGCCCGTCCCGAGCAGTCAACCCTGCCGGAACACTTGGCGGCACGCCTTGTCCCGCCGCCCCGTACAAGAGGGAATCCGCATGGACGACGCAGTCCCCCGCTTGCTCACAGAGCGGCCGAAGCCGCACATCGTGGTTATCACCATCAACCGCTTCGAGCGTAGAAACGCCTTCGACCGCGCCACCGCCCTGGCGATGGAGGAGGCGATCGATACGTTCGAACAGGACCCGGATCTTCGGGTAGCGGTCATCACCGGCGCAGGCGGGACATTCTGCGCCGGCCAGGATCTGATCGCCGCAGTCGACGGCGACCTCGCGCTCTCCGACCGCCGCGGCGGCTTCGGCATCATCACCGAAAGACCGAACAAGCCGGTGATCGCGGCCGTCGAGGGGTACGCCCTCGCGGGAGGCCTGGAACTATGCCTTGCCTGCGACCTGATCGTCGCCTCGAGTGACGCCGTCCTGGGCATACCCGAGGCTGCGAAAGCGCTGGTAGCGATCGGAGGCGGCCTCCTGCGCCTGCCCAAGCGCATCCCGTACCACCTGGCGATGGAGCTCGCGCTCACCGGGGACCACTGGCCGGCCACCGAGTTCCACCGGCTCGGACTGATCAATCGGCTCACCCCACCCGGCCAGGCGCTCAGTGCCGCGCTGGAACTGGCCGAGCGCGTCGCTGCCAGCGGGCCGGCCGCGGTCCGGGCCAGCGTCCAAGTGGTGCGGCGCGCCTACGACTGGCCCGAACCGCAGGCCTGGGAGCTACAGGACGAGCTCGTGAAACCGGCCCTCGAGGCCGAGGACAGAAATGAAGGGCTGCTCGCATTCGCTGAGAAGCGCCAGCCCATCTGGACAGGACGCTGACATGCAGTTTCCTCCCACACTCACCTCACGCATGCTCGAAGGGCAGGTCGCCGTCGTTACGGGCGCCGCCCAAGGCATCGGCCGCGCCGCTGCCGAGGCGCTCGCCGCCAACGGAGCGCAGGTCTGTCTCGCGGATGTCGACGACGCGCTGGTGAAGGAGGCGACAGCCGGCCTTGAGGGACCTGCCACCGCCTTCGCCGGAGACCTGGTGGACCCGGCCGTGCCCGACAGGCTCGTTGCCCATGCCGTGCAGACCTTCGGGCGGCTCGACATCGTCGTGAACGCCGCCGGCTTCTACTGGGATGCGGTCGTCCACAAGATGACCGACGAGCAGTTCCAGTCGATGCTCGACATCCACGTTGTCGCCCCTTTCCGCATCTGCCGCGCTGCGGCTCCCCACCTGCGCGAACCGGCCAAGCGCGAGGCGGAGCAGGGCATCGAGCGCTTCCGCAAGATCGTCAACGTGGCGGCGATCGCCGCCAGCTTCGGTCTTGCCGGCGCGGCCAACTACGCCGCAGGCAAGGGCGCACTCGTGGCATTCACCAAGTCGCTCGCCGCCGAGTGGGGCCCACTGAAGATCAACGCCAATGCGGTTGCCTACGGTGCCGTCCAGACCCGCTTCGGAGCGCCGCGATCGGCTGAGTACACAGTCAAGAGCGGCGGCCGCGAGATCCCGCTGGGGATCGCGGACAAGACGCGCGAGAAGGCTGGCCTGTCCACACGCCACGATCCCGAGACGATGTACCAGGCGCGGCCTCACCAGGGCAACCTCATCGGTCGCACCGGCACCGTTCAGGAGGCGGCGGACACCATATTGTGGCTCGCCTCCCCGCTGTCGAACTATGTCACCGGCCAGGTGATCACCGTCAGTGGAGGAGAACGCGGCGGTCTGGCTTAGGCAGTCCGTCCCTCGCCACCAGCCGCGCCGCATAGCGCCCCCACCTTTAGGTAGTGCCGATCCTTGGACCTCGCCCATGACAAGAGGGAACAATCATGGCAGCACCTTCAGGCCGCCCACCGTTCGCACCGGACGACCTTTCCACCGTTCTGGCGATCGAAGACGATCGCACGATGAACTACGCCGAGTGGGAAGACCAGGCCAACCGCCTCGCCTCCGCACTCGCCGCCCAGGGCGTACACGACGGCGACACCATCGCGGTTCGCCTGCACGTCCGCCTCGAATGGCTGGTGGTCTCACTGGCCCTGGCCAAGCTCGACGCCATCATGGTGGCCGTCAATTACCGGTCCACCGCACGAGAAGCACGCCACATCCTCACCGACTGTGGAGTGCGCGCGCTCATCCTCGACGACGCTGAACCCGACGTCTTCGCCACCGAGTTCGATGACCTGGGGCTGCTCGCAGTCGTGGCGGTCACAGAGAAGACTGAGCCGGGAATCCTCCGCTACAGCGATTTGATTGCCCAAGGAGCGTCAGACCCGAGGCCGGCAGACGACTTGGCTCGCATGGTGATCTACACCTCCGGCACCACCGGCGCGCCGAAGGGCGTGCTGCGTGACCTCAGGTCGCTTTCACCAGCCCGGGGCCACAAGCTGGCGGAGTACGCTCGGTCCCTCACCCACGACGGGGCGGCCGGCGGACCAGGCAGCCGTTCCTTGGTGAGCCTTCCATTCCACCACTCGATGGGCCCGCACGCACTGAGGACCGCGCTGTCCACAGGCGGAGTCGCGATTCTGCAGAGGCGATTCGATGCCGAGCACGCCCTGGCCTTGACCGAGCAACACGGCATCACCGACTGGACCATGGTGCCGACAATGCTCCAGCGCATTCTCAGCCTGCACCCGGAAACTCGCACGCGCTACGACCTGAGCACCCTCAAGTGCGTCGAGTTGGGCGGCGCACCGGCAGGCCCGGAACTCACCCGACGGTTCATACGGTTCGTCGGCCATGATTGCCTCTACTCCGGATACGGTCTGTCGGAGGCCGGCATGGTGTCGGGCGCCGCGCCATCCGATCAGCGGAACAAGCCGGGAACGTGCGGCAGGCCCTTCAAGCACGTCGACGTGAGAATCGTCGATGAAAGTGACAACAGCCTTCCTGCGGGGGAGGACGGCGAGATCCTCGTCCGCACCCCGCTGGTGATCGACGGATACATCGGCCGAGGCCCACTCGGACCCGACAAGGTCACACCGGACGGCTTCTACCGCACCGGCGACGTGGGCCACCTCGACCAGGACGGCTACCTCTACATCGTTGACCGCAAGACCGACATGATCATCGCGGGCGGCGCCAACATTTACCCCGCCGAGATTGAGGCCGTTTTGGAGCAGCATCCGGCAGTCTCGGTGGCGGCTGTCATCGGAGTCCCGCACCCGGATCTGGGAGAACAGCCCGAGGCATACGTCGAGCTCGCATCCCACGCGACGGCCACCCCGCAAGAGATCCTCGCGTTCTGCGACGGGAAGCTGGCCAAGTACAAGTGGCCACGACACATCCACGTCCTCGACGCCATGCCCGCCAGCACCCACGAAAAGGTCCTCAAGACCGAACTTCGGGCCCGATGGAAGGCAGAGCAGGCCGCAGGGTCCGGCCTTTCCGAAGAGTGGGACGCGAACGAGTCCCCGGATACGCTGCCCGGGTCCCGCGACAGCCTCACCGGCGAACTCTATGTACCCGCACGCCGCTTCGCCGCCGACGGCTCGCTGCGTGAATGCCGCACAGAGGACGTTCTGGCCCAGGGAACGCTGGTGGCGGCGACACACCACGAGGGTGTTACTCATGGCCTGATTGACCTGGACGCCGGCTGCCGCATCCACGCGATCCTCTCCCCGGAAGGCCTTGAGGTGGGTGCTCATTACGTGGGGCACAGCCGCAACGGAAAGGTCGTCTTCAGCCATGGCCAGTAAAACTGTCCACGTCGTCGGGACCGGAATGGTCCCCTTCACCCACTACGGACCCGACGCGGGCGTCGCGCCCGCAGTCGACGCGGCAGTCGCCGCCCTCCGCGACGCCGACGCGACCTTCGCAGACATCGAAGCCTTTTACGGGGGCGCCGCGCACCCGCTCAGCCCCCGCGCCCCCCAGATCGCGCAGCAGCTCGGACTGACGGGCGCTGCGGTCCAGCACATAACCAACGCGTCTGCCACTGGTCTCGCCGCTGTCCATGAAGCCGCCCACGCCATCGAAGCCGGAGCCGCGGACGTCGTCTTGGTCGTCGGCTACGACATCCCGCAACACCACCTCGCCACTGAGCAACTGATTGTCGCAGAGAACGGGGTCGCCCCGGTCGTCTCCTTCGCCCTGGTGACACAGCTGCGCATGGCCGCCTCCGGCACCAGCAACTGGCACTTGGCCGCAGTCGCGGCGAAGAACTGGAATTACGCGCGCAGCAACCCCTTCGCTGCACGGCGAGCCAGTGCACAGGTCACCCCCGAGCGCGTCCTGGCCAGCAAAGTCGTCGCGGAACCGCTCACCACCATGATGTGCACCTCTTGGACGGAGGGTGCCGCCGCGGTCGTCCTGTGCTCGAAGCGCGCGCTGAGCCGGTTCACCCGACACCGGCCGGTTCGCCTTGCAGGGAGCGTTCTGCGGTCCGCAGCAGCGGGGATCGAGGGATCGATGCTCGGAACAGCTGAACTTACCCGCGCCACGGCACGCTCCGCGTATGAGCTGTCCGGCATCGAACCCCGGGACGTCGACATCGTGCAGGTGCACGACGCGTTCTCGATCGAGGAGATCCAGAACTACGAGTTGCTCGGATTCAGTGAACCCGGGGAGACCGAGAAGCTCATCGAGGCGGGCGCCTTTGGGCCGGGCTCGCGCCACCTCCACGGCAAGCCCGAGTTCTCCACCGACGGCGGCCTGATCGCACGCGGACACCCCGGAGGGCCGACCGGCGTCGCCCAGATCTGGGAGACCGTCCGGCAACTGCGGGAACCCGACGGCGCCCGCATCGGTCTGTGCCACCTGATCGGCACCGGCGCGGTCAGCGTCGCCCAGCTATATGAACGAGCCGGCTGACCTCCCGCGCGGCAGGCAGGATTGGCAGGATTACGGCCGCTCGCTGCGGTCCGCTCTGTGCGCGGGGCCTATCCGCTTAGCTTGGCGTTTAACCTCGCGGGTCACTCGTCCTGCTGACCTGCGGTTCTTCACGGGACAGCGGAGGCGGCCGTTCTCCACGCTTCGAGATGTCGAGTCACAAAGCACGAGAGAACGGCCGCTGCCCATGAGTCTGCCTGTCGGTGTGCCCGGAATCGAGGCGTTGGGTCTGTTGTCCCGCTTTCGGGTCGAGTTCTACGAGTGTCTCTACAAGCGGGCGGACGCGCTCTTCGAGCTCACCGATGCGGTGCTGTGCGTGGACGGGCCGGTGAAGACCCTGGTCGAGCTCTCCTTGGCGGTCGAGCACCGGCGCGGGCACGGTGCGCTGTACGCGGCCCTGGACCGTGGCTGGCTGGAGCCGACACGGTTGCGCCGCGCGCTGGCGGGCCTGCCGCTGCCGAAGGCGGCCGACGGGCGGATCGTGCTCGCCGTGGACGTGTCGCACTGGCTGCGACCCGACGCTCCCACCAGCGGCGACCGGCTCTTCTGTCATGTCTATGGACGCGGCGACCGCAGCTCGGACCAGCTGGTGCCCGGTTGGCCCTACTCCTTCGTCGCGGCCCTGGAGTCCGGCCGCACCTCCTGGGTCGCTCTCCTGGACGCGGTTCGCCTGGGCCCGACCGACGACGCCACGACCGTCACGGCCGTCCAACTCCACGACGTCGTCAGGCGGTTGACGAGTGCAGGCCACTGGAGGCCGGGCGATCCGGACATCCTGATCGTGATGGACTCCGGCTACGACGTCGCCTACCTGACCCACGCTCTCGCCGACCTGCCCGTCGTACTGGTCGGGCGCCTGCGCTCGGACCGGGTCATGCTCCGCGACCCCGGCCCCGCCCGGTCAGGTCCCCGGGGCGGGCGACCCCGCCGGCATGGCGGCGTCCTCACGTTCAAGAAGCCCGACAGCTGGCACGAGCCCGACGTCACGACCGCCACGGACACCACCCGCTACGGCACAGCCACCGCGACGGCCTGGGACCGGATGCACCCCCGGCTCACTCACCGCGGCCCCTGGCTGAACCACGCCAAGGAAGAACTCCCCATCCTGCACGGCACGTTGATCCGCCTGAAGGTCGAGCGCCTGCCCGGGGACCGTGACCCGAAACCGGTCTGGCTGTGGTGCTCGGCCACCGCCGCCGCACCGGCGGACGTGGACCGCTGGTGGCAGTCCTTCCTCCGCCGCTTCGACCTGGAGCACACCTTCCGGCTCATGAAACAGACGCTGGGCTGGACCGCCCCGAGGGTCAGGAACCCCGACACGGCCGACCTGTGGACCTGGCTGATCATCGCCGCCCACACCCAACTCCGCCTCGCCCGCCCCCTCGCCGAAGACCTCCGTCGCCCATGGGAAC
>NZ_WVUG01000103.1 GCF_017614965.1 Streptomyces griseorubiginosus
CCCCTCCGTCGTCGTTCCACGCGGCCGGGCGCAGGCGCCGGGCGGTGGACGGCACGGAAAAGGAGAAAGGGAGAGGAGGGAGGGTCTCCGCCCGGGGGTGACGGGAGACCCTCCCTCCTCGGCGGAGGGACCTGGCTCTACGGCTGGTAGTAGTCAGGTCGCGAGGTATCAGGGCGGTGCCGGCCGGGGCGCGACTGCTGCTGCGGCGGGTGGCCGTCCTGCTGGTAGGGCTGCTGGTACGCGCCCTGCTGGTACCCGCTCTGCTGGCGCGGCTGCTGGTACATGCCTTGGTCGTACTGCTGCGGTGCCCCCTGCCGGTACTGCTGCGGGGCGGTGAACCGTGCGTACTGCGGCTGCTCCTCGGGGCGGTGCCGCGCGGGTTCGGTCCGCTCCGGGAGCCGGGCCGAGGAACCGCGCCCGCCCTCGGAGATCCCGCCCGGCCACCAGTTCCACTTGCCGAGGGCCGTCATCAGTGCCGGCAGGACGTAGATCCGGATGATCACGGCGTCCAGCAGGATGGCGGCCGCCAGCCCCACACCGAGCTGTTTGAACTCGACCATGGACAGCGTGCCGAAGATCGCGAACACTCCGACCATGACGATCGCGGCGCTGGTCACGACGCCCGCCGAGCGGGTGATGCCGTCCCGGACGGCGTCCTTGGTCGGGGCGCCGGCCAGCGCGGCCTCGCGGATCCGGCTGACCACGAAGACGTGGTAGTCCATCGACAGGCCGAACAACACGACGAACAGGAAGAGCGGCAGCCACGAGACGACCGCGCCCGAGCTGTGGAAGTCGAGGATCTTCTCCGCCCAGGTGTGCTGGAAGACACCGACCAGCACACCGAACGCGGCCGCCGCCGAGAGCAGGTTCAGCAGGATCGCGGAGATCGCGACGGCGAGCGACCGGAAGATCAGGACCATGGTGACGAAGGTCAGCACCAGGACGAAGCCCACCACCCAGGGCATTCGCTCCTCGAGATGCCCCGTGAAGTCCACACCCTGCGCCACCTTGCCACCGACCGCGCTCTCGGCGCCGGGCACGTCGGCCATCGCCTGCGGCAGCCAAGCGCGCAGCAGGTCGAGGGACTCCCGTGCTCCGTCGCTCTTCGGCTGGTACGGCGTGCCCACGTCGACGGTGTGGACCCGGTGGTCCGCCGACTCCTTGATCGTCGGCGTCGAGTCGTGCGCGAAGAGCTTGTTGTCCGCGGTGCGCTCCAGCAGGCCCTTCAGCGCCGTCCTCACCTCGCCGGCCTCCGCGGCGGGAGCGCGAACGGCGACCTGGTGCACGGTGCCCTTGCTGGGGAAGGCCGCGGTCAGCCGGTCCATCGCCTGGACGACGGGGATGTCCCGGGACAGGTCGTCGGAGCCCGGTTGCTTGAGCTTCATGTCGAGGGCGGGCACGGCCAGCAGGAGCAGCGCGCCGACGGACACCACGAGCGTGATGGCGGGCCTGGACAGCGCGGGGCGCAGCAGCGCGCGCCACATCCGGGACTCGCCGGAGCGCATGGTCAGCCGCCACAAGACGGGCACCCTCGGCTTGTCGACCCAGCGGCCCAGCTTGGCGAGCAGGGCCGGCAGCACGGTCAGTGAGGCCAGCACGGCGACCGCCACGACGATGATGGAGCCGGTGGCCAGGGACGCGAAGGTGGCGTCCTTGGCCAGGTAGAGACCGGCCATGGCCACGATCACGGTGGTGCCCGAGACGACGACGGTGTGTCCGGAGGTCTCCGCGGCGATCTCGATCGCGTCGACGTGGGACGTGCCGGCGCGGCGCTCCTCGCGTTCGCGCTTGAGGTAGAAGAGCGAGTAGTCGACGCCCACGGCCATGCCCATGAGCAGGATGACGTTGCTGACCGCGCTGGTCTCGGGCAGCACGTGGGAGGCGAGCGTGGACAGCCCGATGGCCGCGCCGACACAGGACAGCGCGAGCACCACGGGGACGCCGGCGGCGATGATCGCGCCGAACACGACGAGCAGGATCAGCAGCGTCAGCGGCAGACTGATCAGTTCGGCCTTCTCGAAGTCCGCACCGAGCGTGTCCGACAGTCCCTTGGCCGTCGAACCTGTGCCCACCTCGTCGACCCGCAGGCCCTCGTGGGCGTTCTGGACCGCCGCGCCGGCGTCGAGCAGCGGCTGGACCCGCCGGTCGGCGTTCTCCGTGTCGCCCTTCATGGTGACCGGAACCAGCAGGGCCCTGCCGTTGGGTGAGGCGATCGGGGCGCCGACACTCTCCACGCCGGAGAGCGCCTTCATCCGCTTGACGACGTCCGCCGCTGCCGCCCGACCGGCCGCCCGGTCCAGCTTCCCGCCGTCCTCGGCGGTGATCAGCACGTTCTCCTCGGCCTTCTCGGGGAAGTCGCCGGAGTGCACGATCTTGCCGGCGCGGCCCGACTCACGGACCCCCGACTCGTCGTCGCTGAGCGCGTTGGTACCCGCCGCCCCGCCCAGGAAGAGACACGCGGCGACGAACACGACCCACAGACCGATGGCGGACCACGGATGGGTGGCGCTCCATCGCGCAATCCGTACCGTTGCCGGTTTCTTTCGCACCTTGCTTCCTTCCGTTGCTGCAGCTCCGGCTCGAGAAGCCGGTGGGACTCGACGGAGGAGACGCTAGGTCCGCCGACATGCGCGTGGATACGAGGTAAACCGTCGTGGTGGCCGTTGCTTTCCGCAGGCTCAACATGCGGAAAACCGCAGCTGCGGCCCTGTGGAAACCCGCACCGAGAAACCTGCGGGAAACCGTACTGCGCTGGGAAAACCTTGACCACTAAAACTCGGGCCCGTTACGTTCGAAGCACGAATCAGCGGTACCGGAAAAACCGCGTCGTCGCTTCCCGGGTGGAATATTCGCCGATCGCGGAGTGTAGCGCGTTGAATGAACAGCGCATATTCCTTGGCAATTAGTTGCCGAGGTGCGACGAAACTCGAGGGAGAAAATGGAGACCACGATCCTCACCCGGCAGCATGTTGCCAAACTCGTCAAGGAGAGCGGCAACGATCGCTTCATGGACCGGATGATCGTCCGACTCCGGGAGGCGTTCACCGCGTCGGACACAGGTGTGAGCCCCGCCCGGGACGGATTCGTCCGCGGCCCCGGGGACACGGCCATCCTCGAGTGGATGCCGCACCATGATCCGGGACGTTCCATAACGATCAAGACCGTGGCCTACACGCCGTCGAACCCCACCACCTACCAACTGCCCACCATCATCGGATCCCTCACCCGCTACGACGATGTGACGGGCCGTCTGCTGGCGATCTGCGACGGCATCCTGCCCACCGCGATCCGCACCGGAGCCGCCTCGGCGATCGCCAGCGGACTGCTGGCCCGCCCGGACAGCCGGGTCCTGGGCCTGGTGGGCGCCGGGGCCCAGGCGGTGACCCAGGCGCACGCGCTCAGCCGGGTGTTCCCGCTGGAGCAGATCCTGGTGCACGACATCGAGCCGGCCCACGCGGGCTCCTTCGCGGACCGGGTGGACTTCCTCGGCCTCGACGTGCGGGTCGTGGGGCTCGCCGAACTGGAGGCGGCGTCGGACATCATCTGCACCGTCACCTCGGTCGGCGTCGGTGAGGGACCGGTGCTCAGCGGCGAGAACCTTCGGCCGCACGTGCACATCAACGCCATCGGTGCCGACCTCATCGGCAAGATCGAAGTGCCCAGGGCCGTGCTGGAATCGGCGTTCGTGACAGCGGACCACGTGGCGCAGGCGTTGCGGGAGGGGGAGTGCCAGCAACTGGAGGCGGCAGACCTCGGTCCCGACCTGATGTCCCTGTGCGGCGATCCGCGGACGGCGGCCGGCCGACGGGACCGGGTGACCGTCTTCGACTCGACGGGCTTCGCGCTCGAGGACCATGTCGCCCTGGACGTGTTCCTCGAACTCGCCGAGGAGGCGGGCATCGGTGACCGCCTGCAGGTGGAGCACCTGCCGGACGACGCCCTGAACCCGTATTCGTTCCAGTGACGACCCCCATGACGGCGACGACCTACCGGCCGGCGAGCCGGTACGTCGTCGCCGTCATGACTCGAGATAGCGCAGGACGGCCAGGATCCGGCGGTTGTAGCCCGTGGCGTGGGCGAGTTCGAGCTTGTCGAAGATCGTGTTGAGATTCTTCTCGACCGTGCTCATGGAGATGTGCAGCTTCTCCGAGATGGCCGCGTTGGTGTGCCCCTGGGCCAGCGTCTCCAGGACGCTGCGCTCACGTGGGGTCAGCCGGGACAGCGGGTCGCTGTGCGTCGTACGGATCACCAACTGCCGTACCACTTCCGGGTCGATGGCGGCGCCACCCGCCTGGATCCGTTCCAGCGCGTCGAGGAACTCCTCAACCTGGGCGACGCGGTCCTTGAGCAGGTAGCCCACCCGCTCCGCGTTCGAGGTCAGCAACTGGGCCGCGTAGTTGCGCTCTATGTGCTGGGACAGCACCAGAACCCCGACGCCGGGCCAGCGCTTGCGGATCTCCAGCGCGGCCCGCAGACCCTCGTCCGTGTGCGTGGGAGGCATCCGGATGTCGACGACGACCATGTCCGGCTGACAGGCCTCCACTTCCCGCAGCAGGGCGACGGCGTCGCCCACCGAGGCCAGGACCTCGTGCCCCTCCTCGACGAGCAGCCGGACCAGCCCCTCTCGCAGCAGGGTCGAGTCCTCGGCCAGCATTACGCGCACGGCAACTCCGCGGTGATCGTGGTGGGCCCCCCGGAGGGGCTGTGAACGTGCAGCCGGCCGTCCAGCGCGCCGACCCGGCTGTGCAGGCCGGTCAGTCCGCTGCCGGCGGGATTCGCGCCGCCGACGCCGTTGTCCTCGACCCGGACGACGAGGACGGGGCCGTGTGCGCGGACGCTCACGAGGATCTCGGTGGCGGCCGAGTGCTTGGCGGCGTTGGTCACGGCCTCCGACACGACGAAGTACGCGGCGGTCTCCACGGAGGCCGGCAACGGTGTAGTGAGGTCGAAGTCCATCCGGATGGGGATGCTGCACCGCTCGGACACCCCGGCGAGCGCCTCCCGCAGCCCCAGGTTGTCCAGCGCCGTCGGGTAGACCCGCCAGGCCACTTCCCGCAGCTCCGTCAGCACGTCCTGCGACTCCCGGTGGGCCTGCTCCAGCAGGCTGTCCGCCTGTTCCGGCGCACGGCCCCGACGGGCCCGTCCGAGGAGCATGGCCAGCGCCACCAGGCGCTGCTGCACCCCGTCGTGCAGGTCCCGCTCGATACGGCGGCGTTCGGAGTCCACGGCCTGCAGCACCGCGGCCCGGCTGGTCGCCAGTTCGTCGATGCGCTGCTGCATCAGCTCGCGTTCCGACGGACCGAAGTTCTCGCGTGCCAGGCGAGCGTCGAACGCCTCAAGCGACACCAGGCCCTGTACGTCGAGGAAGAGCAGCACACCGCCGAGCAGCCCCTGGGTGAGCAACTCGCGCCAGCTGAGCGCGCCCCGTGCGAGGCTCGCTACGAGCAGCCCCGCCAGGACGATGCCGAAGCCGAGCAGGCTGACGACGATGCCGGTGACCAGACCGGCGTAGGTGCGGGAGGCGAGGTAGCGCAGGATCCGGTGGTCGGGAACGGGGCGGTCGGGGAAGACCTCCCCGAAGAAGACCGAGCGACGCCGGCGTTCGAGTCCCGTCAGCCGGCGGGCCCCGGCGACCAGCGCGAGGTAGGCATGTCGTCGGGTGCGCGGCCACAGCAGCAGAGGTCCCAGAAGGGTGCCGACGACCGCGAAGTACAGCAGTCCCCCCAACGCGGTCAGACAGCCGAGCAGGATGCCGGCGGCCCGTCGTGGCAATGTCGGAGGACGCGTCACCGGAGGCTCACCTCCCGGCTGCGCGGGTCCGAGCGCCGTCGGGAGGGATCGGGTGATGAAGTCCGCCGAGTCCCCCTGCACGTGAGCCGAGACTACTGCGGCGGCGCAACCCGGGCAAGATCGTTCGATCGGAGTGAGCAGCGGACTGGTCATGACGTACGGCGGTGCTGGGCCGAGCCGCGGGAGCGCAGACGGACCACGATGTAGAGGGCCAGGGCCGCCGCGACCAGCACGAGGACGACCTTGCTGATGACCCCGACATAGGTCTCCACGAGGTCCCACTGATCGCCGAGCCAGTAACCGGCCAGGACGAGCACGGAGTTCCAGACGAGGCTGCCCAGCGTGGTGAGCAGCAGGAAGACCGGCATGGGCATGCGTTCCAGGCCGGCCGGGACGGAGATGAGACTGCGGAAGATCGGCACCATACGGCCGAAGAAGACGGCCTTGGTGCCATGCTTGGCGAACCACTCCTCCGTCCGCTCCAGGTCGGACGTCTTCACCAGTGGCAGCCTGGCCCAGATCGCGTGCATGCGCTCCCGGCCGAACAGCATGCCGATCCAGTAGAGGACGGCGGCGCCGACCACCGAGCCGAGCGTGGTCCAGAACAGGGCCGAGACCAGGCTGATGACGCCCTGTCCGGCCGCGAAGCCGGTCAGCGGGAGGATCACCTCGCTGGGCAGCGGCGGGAAGAGGTTCTCCAGGGCGATGGCGAGGCCCGCGCCGGGGCCGCCCATGGTGTCCACGAGGTCGGCTGCCCAGCCCGCGATACCGCCGGCGGGTTCCTGGGGCAGAGCCAGGGTCAAGAGGTCCATTCGAATTCTCCAGGCTGCGGGGCGCGTCGCCGCGGGCAGATGCCGCGATCCGTTGACCACGCTAGGAACCGCTGATCAGCGCCGGTATGAGGATTGCCGTCGAACTTGTGCGGTTCTCCGTACCTTCCACCCTGTGGTTTTCCGCAGGGTGGATGTGGGCGTGCGACCCGGCAGACGAGGTGGCGGCAACGAAAGTGGCACGTTGCTGCGGCCGGAAAACAGGAAGAGGAAGCCCGCATTGGCAGCAAAGTGCCAGCAGTCGGATTTCGTTGACTCGTGAATTCCGGCCTGGTTAACCTCGGTTCATCGGGCGCCAAGTCACCTGCGAGAACGGGTATTTGACGCTCCGACATGTCGAATTCAGTGCACAACACTGACAGGAGGGCAACGATGGAGAACATGGAGCAGGAGACTGCTTACGAAGTTCCCGAGCTTGTGGAGCTGGGCGACTACGACGACCTGACCAAGGGCGTCGGTTTCCCGCTGGCCGACTTCTTCATTCACTTCGACTAAGTCGAGGTCCGGCTGAAGTAAACGCGCCATGAAGCGGGTGGGGTGCGGCCTGAGCGGTGCCCCGTGACCGCGATTCGCCGCACCCCGCTCGCTCGCCCGCGGAGGAACAATGGAATCGATATCGGTACCCAACGGCTCCTGGTTCGTGGCGCTGCCGGACAGCGACGCCACGACCGTGGTCGTCGACCGGCTGCGCTCGTACGTGTCCTTCACCCACGCACACGCCTCGGGACGCCCCTGGATCATCGGATCGGGGCCCGACGCGGGGCCCGCGTCCCTCGTCCACGCGGCACACGGCGGCACCCGGCTGCTGGTGCGGGGAGTCCACTCCGTCACTGAACGGGACCTGCTGCTCTGGGCCCGGCGTATCCGGCATCTCTCCGACGTCGACCGGCTCACCGAGTCCCTGGCCGGTTCCGCCCATGTACTGGCGTCCATCGACGGTCAGGTCCGTGCGCAGGGCACCGTCTCCGGCGTACGCAAGGTCTTCCACACCACCGTCGGCGGTGTGCCGGTCGCCGCGGACCGGGCCGACCTGCTGGCCTCGCTCACCGGGGCCGCGCTGGACCCCGTCCGGCTCACGGCCCGTCTGCTGGCCATCACCCCCGCTGCGCTGATCGAACCGCTGTGGTCGGGCGTGGAAGCCGTACCGCCCGACAGCTGGCTCCACCTCGACGCCAACGGCACACCACACACCAGGAGATGGTGGCGGCCGCCGCCCCAGGAACTCGATCGGACCGAGGGGGCGCCCGCCCTCGCCCGGGCTCTCGCGGACGCCGTCGCCGCCCGCGTCCGCACGGGAGCGACCGTGGGCTCGGACCTGTCCGGCGGCCTGGACTCCACACCCATGAGCTTCCTCGCGTCCCGGGCCACGCACGCCGCCGGCGGGAAGCTCGTCACCGTGCGTATCGGGGTGGCGGACCCCACGCACGACGACCACGTGTGGGCCGAGCGCGCGCAGCGGCTGATGGACGGCGGCCATGTCACGCACACCGTGTTCCGACCGGGCGAACTCCCCGACATGTTCGCGCAGGTCGCCCAGCCGATCACGGGCCTCGACGAGCCGACCCGCTGGATCCGTCCCGTCGCCCGCCTGCGGGAGACCGCACGCCGGCTGGGCGCGGCCGGAGCGGTCGCCCACCTCACCGGCCACGGCGGGGACGAGGTCCTGCCGGTCAAGCCGAACTACCTGCACGACCTGATGCGCAGACGGCCCGCGCTCGCCAGACAACACCTGGCCGGAATGCGGGCACTGCGGCGCTGGTCGGTGTCCAGCACCGTCCAGGCCCTCGCGGAGCGCAAGCCGTACGGGCCGTGGCTCGTGGGCCAGGCCGACGACCTGGGCACTGCCTTTCCCTCCGGGAACCGGCCGCTGTTCGGCTGGGAGTACCCGCTGCGTCTGCCCCCATGGGTGAAGCGGGAGGCCGTCGCAGAACTCGCCGACCGGATTCGCGAGCGCGCCGGAGCCGCCGAACCCCACGCGCCGTCCAGGTCCGCGCACACCACCATCGACCTGGCCCGCCAACTCGGTGCCGCCGTACGGCTGGCCGAGACCGTCACCGCCGACGAGGGCGCCGTCCTTCAAGCGCCCTACCTCGACGACCGCGTCATCGAGGCCTGCCTGGCGGTGCGCCCGGAGGAACGCAGTTCCCCGTGGTCGTACAAACCACTGATGGTCGAGGCCATGCGCGACACGATGCCGGCCGAGTCCCTCGAACGGGCCACGAAGGGGGAGTTCTCGGACGACTTCTTCAAGGGACAGAAACGGCACCGTGGGCAGCTGGCCGAACTGTTCGACCAGCCCCTGCTCGCCGACCTGGGACTCATCGACGCGGGCACCCTGCGGCACATGGCACTGGCCGCCTATCCGCCAGGCCTGCCCTGGTCCGCCCTCGACGCCACCATGGCGGCCGAGAACTGGCTGCGAGCGCAGTCGCGACCGAGCACATCCGTGGGAGGAGACAACCGTGTCGATCACTCTGGCTGAAGGGGTCTCGGTCGCCGAGACCGACAGCGGAGCCGTGCTGCTCGACGAGCGGTCCGGACGCTACTGGCAGCTCAACGCCGCCGGAGCCCGCGTCCTGAACCGCCTTCTCTCGGGCGACACCCCCGCGCGGGCCGGCATCGTGGCGGCGAACGGCGCGAGCGTTCCGGCCGAGCGGACCGAGGCCGACGCGCACGCGCTGCTCGAGAAACTGCGGCAAGCGGGTCTGGTCCGCCGATGAGTACGCCCGTCGTCCTCACGGAACGCCCCCGCCTGCCCTTGCATCGCCGGCCCGTGCCCTGGCTGGCCACACTCGTCGCCCGGCTGCTCATGCACCAGCCACCCGCCCGGATCCGCAAGGTGCTGCGGCTGGTGCGCCATGGAGCACGCCCCTCCACGGCGCAGGAAGCCCTGCGCAGCCGGCAGGCGGTCGTCGCGGTGAGCGTCGCCTGTGCCGGCGAGGGGTGCGTCCAGCGGTCGATCGCCACCGCCTTGCTGTGCCGGGTGCACGGCCACTGGCCCACCTGGTGCTCGGGCGTGCGCGTGGTCCCCTTCCTCGCCCACGCCTGGGTCGAGGCCGAGGGCGAGCCGGTCGATGAGCCGTACCCGCCCGGATACCACACCGTACTGATCCGTGTCCCCCCTCGATGAACGGCTTGCCATGCAGATGACAGGACTGACCGAGTTCGGCCTCGGACTGAGGATCGAGGGATTCTCGCCGGACGACTCCGGTCCCGGCACCCTGGCCGGACCGACCGTCCGGGCACTGCTGCGCGAGTTCGGGGTCCTCCACCTCGTGGACTTCCCCGACGACGACGACGTCTACGGCGCCTTCGCGCGCCGGTTCGGCCGCCCGGAGGAGGTCTTCCCGGCCGAGCACCGGGCGCCCGGTCACCCGCACATCCGGCTCCAGACCAACGTACGGGGTGTCGGTGCCAACGCGGGCGGTCAGTACTGGCACGCCGACGGGTCGTTCGCCCGGATCCCGACGTCGGTGACGCTCCTGTACTGCCAGGAGGCACCCGCCGAGGAGGGCGAGACGCTCTTCGCGGACATGCGCGCCGCCTATCGGGCGTTGCCGGACCAGGTGAGGAAGGCGGTGTCCGGGCTGCGGGGCCGTTACCCGTGCCGCGAGATCGCCGCCCGCGACATGGACCGGGCCGTCGCGATGAAAACGGTCAGGCTGTCCGCGGAGGACCGGCGCCGACAACTGGAGCAACTGCGCGACATCAGCCGTCCCCTGGTGTCCGAGGACCCCGGAACCGGCCGCAGGGCCCTGCACCTGAACCAGCACTGGTTGCGGGAGATCGAGGGAATCGACGCCGCCGAGAGCGCGGAACTGCTCCAGCTCCTGTACGACACCGCGACCAACGCCTCACGCCTGTACCGGCATCGCTGGACCGAGGGCGACCTGCTCATCTGGGACAACGCCTCGGTCATGCACAAGGCGATCCCGGCCGCGGTGGGCCAGCGCAAGATCACCCGCCGCATCACCATCGCAGGGGAACCGTGAACCGGAGCCTCACCACCGCGGCCGACGAACTCGTCGTGGCACCGGTGACGATCACTCCGACGAAGCCGCTCACCCCCACCCACGTCAAGGGCCTGCTGTGGACGGACATCCTGGTCAAGGCGAGCGCCCGGGTCGGTGGCGTACGACTGGTCTGGAACAACCGCATGGCCACCGTCACCTCCCAGGCGGCGGCCTTCTGGCACCATCTCGACCTGACCGAGCCGCACACCGACTGGAACCGGGAGTCGGACATCCGGATCGGTGAACGGTACGTCCGCTTCCACTCCGAGCGCCGGGAGGCCGACCCGCAGGCGGTCAAGGAATGTCTGACGCGAGCCGACGAGGACGGCTGGGTCCACCCCGCCGGCCGACGCGTGCTCGACCTGTGGAGCGCCCAGCTGGACCAGCTGGGCGTCGATGACCTGGGGCGCGCCACCGACCGCCCGCTGGCCGCCACCGCGGAGGCGATGGTCGGCGCACTGGCCGGACGCGGACTGCTCGTCGACCACCGGCGCTTCGGCGGCCCCGTCCACCTCGACGGCCCGCGCTGGGGTCTGCCCCTGCGCCGGCTCATCGGTGCTGACGGGCACCCCAACTACCTGCTGCCCATCCTGCGCGAGCTGGTCCCGATGATCCGGCCCGGTCGGCTGTTCCTGCTGGTCCACGACGACGGCATCGCCGCCGACTACCTGTTGCTCGACCGCGTCCTGACCGAGTTCGGCGCCCGTACGGTACGCCTCCCACTGAGCCGTGTGCCCGTCGGCGGCGCGGCGCGATCCAGCCGGTACGGCGGCTGGAAGGGATCGACGCTCGGCGATCTCGCCGCCACGTCCGGCACGGCGGACCGGGCCGCCTACCGGCTCGGGATGCGGCTGTACTTCGCAGGCACCCTGCACCAGCGCTCGACGCAGCCGTTCCGCATGCCCCTGTTGCGCCGCTGTGTCGGGCGTGCCGCCGGCCTGCTCGACAGAGCCCCGGCCGACGGCGGCACGTCCGCAGGACTCGCGGCGACCCTTTCCCTGCTCCGAACCCAACAGGGCTACGTCGATCCGTACCGGCTGACGGCCGCCCTGCTGGGGAGACGAGCCGGTGCGCCGGCCCCCGAACTCCGGGCGATCTACACATGAACACGGCGCCGGACAAGGGATCGTCCGCCGGGGAGCCGCTGGCCCTGGCGGCGCGAACCCGCATCGCCATGGTCCACGGGGGACTGCGGGACGGGCCCGCCCCACCCGGGCTGACCGCCGCCGTCGTCGTGGCCGACCTCGACCCGGCAGCGTTCATCGCGGGCGCCGCCGACTTCGCGCTGGGGATTCCGGACACCCTGCGGGACGGCTGGTACCGCACCTTCACCAGGACCGTCTTCCTCGCGGGCCGGCCCACGAGCGTGGCGGTCCGTCACCCGCACAGCCACCTGGCGGCGACAGCGGACCTGGCCTGGTACGGTCCGGCCCGGCGCCACGAACTCGCCCCACTGTCACGGTTGTTGCGCGCATTCCATGGCCCGGCACCGGTCGACGTGCCCACCAGCCCGCTCACCGTCCCCGTCGCGGGCCCTCCATCGGGCAACGTCGCGTCGGTGACCCTCGCGACCGGTGGCGTCAGCAGCGGCGCTTACCTGGTGCACGTCCACCACCTGATCGCCGAGGGGGTGCTGCGCGGTCTGATCCGGCCCGGGGACACCCTCCGCGTCGAGCACACCGCCACCCTGGACGCCGCCCGCTTCGCCGCCGTTCTCGATCCCGCCCGCGCGGCCTCGGTCCAGACCCGGATCACCTACAGCGACACCGACCCTGACCGGCTGCGCCTGTACGGCGTGCTCACACCGACCGCTGACGAAGGAGGCCGTTGAATGGATGCCGAACGCGTGCTGGCGGAGCACCGGCGGCTCCTGGAGAGCCTGGACCGGCCCGAGGAGGTGCAACGCGATCTGTTGACCCGCGTTCTGGAGCAGAACGCGGACACCGCATTCGGCCGGGAACACGGGCTTGCCGGGGTGCGCACCGTCGACGACCTGCGCCGGGCGGTGCCGATCCGCACCCATGAGGCACTCATGCCCTGGATCGAGCGGGCCATGGACGGCGAGCCGCGGGTGCTGACCGCGGACGATCCGGTCGTCTACTTCTCGTCCAGCGGCAGTACCGGCCGGGAGAAGCACATTCCGGTGACGCGCACCTACATGCAGTGGACCTTCCTGCCCTTCTACTACGCCGGCTTCGCACCGATGCTGCGGACACTGCCCGAGGCGGCGGGGCCGAGCGGTGTGCTGAACCTGTGGCAGGACCCGACCGCACCCCGGGCCAGGACCCGGAAGGGCCAGCCGCACATCGGTGCCAGTCAGGTCGACTACCGCCGGTTCGGCGAGACCTCGGCCGTCGGACCGGGCAACGACAGCCCCTGGAGCCGCATTCCGGACGAACTGGCCGACGCCGACCCCTGGGAACGCGGCTACTACAAGCTGCGCCTCGCCGCCGAGCAGGACATCCGGGTGGTCGTCGGAGTCAACCCGGCGATGGTCGCCGGACTGCCGTACCAACTGCGCACCCTGTGGCCCCGGCTCGTCGAGGACATCAGGGCCGGCACTCTCGACGGCCGCCCGCACACCGAGCCGAACCCGGAGCGCGCCGACGAGATCGCCCGGTACGCCAAGACGTTCGGCACCGTCCTGCCGTACCACCTCTGGCCGCGTCTGAACGCCGTCCTGGTGTGGAACAGCGCGCTCGCCTCGCTCTACCTCCCCAGGGTGCGGGAGACCTACGGCCCGGGAGTGCGGACGTTCGCCGCGCCGATCGCGTCCTGCGAGGGACCGGCCGGGGTGCCGGTCGACCTGCATCCCACCGGGGCACCGCTGTACGTCCCGGGCTGCGTCTACGAGTTCGTCCCCGCGGACGGGCCGGTCACCGCCGACAGCGAGACGCTGCTCTGCACCGAGATCGAGGAAGGACAGGACTACCACCTCGTGTTCAGCCACGTCGGCGGAATGTACCGGTGCGCCGTCACGGACGTGGTGCGGGTCGTGGGCCGGGTCGGCCGCACACCACGTGTCGAGTACGCCGGACGGGACACCGTCCGCTCCGCCGCCGGAGAACGGCTGACCGAGGCCAAGGCAGTCCGCGCCCTGCGTGCCGCCTGTCACGACACCGGAGCGGAGATCCGCAACGCGACCTACCGCCTGGACACCCCGGCGGACGGCACCGCCGGGCACTACCAGGTCGCCGTGGCCTTCGCGGGCCCGCCCGTTCCGGCGCTGGCCGACGCCCTCGACGTGCGGCTGGCGCAGCAGTGCCCCGGTTACCGGTCCGGCCGCCGGTCGGGCCGGATCGCCCCGGTCGAGGTGATCACCGTGCACGAGGACGCCTTCCTGCGGGAGTGGGAACGCGCCGTGCGCGGCGGCCAACGCCCGCCCCGGGTCAAGGACCGGGTCTTCGTGCCCGCCGACGACGCCTGGGCGAGGATCGTCGCCGCCCGGCCCCTGGACGCCGCCTGATGCCGATGCCACGCCACGAAACGAGGGATGCATGACCGACGCCGATCCGGGCCGGGCCGACGCCATTCCGGGCCGGGGACAGTACACCGAGGACGCTCGCAGGCAACGGCTGACCTGGTTGCGTGAACGCAGCGGCACCCCGCTCGCGTCCATGGACAGCACCGCCCTGGCCGCCCGGAACCTGGTCGGCAACGTGGAGAACTTCCTCGGTTCCGTCGAGGTGCCGGTGGGCCTCGCCGGACCGCTGCTGTTCGCCGGGGACGCGGTGCGTGACAGCGTCGTCGCGCCGCTGGCCACCACGGAGGGCGCGCTGGTCGCGTCGGCGTCCCGGGGCGCACGCGCCATCACCGCGGCAGGAGGAGTACGGACGAAGGTGCTGTCGCAGCGGATGACCCGCGCACCCGTGCTGGAATTCGCCGACATCGCCGCCGCGCACCGGTTCACCGCCTGGTTGCTCGACCGGCGCGGCGCGGTGCACGAGCAGGTCCGCCTGGTCTCCCGGCACACCCGGCTGATCGATGTCGACCCGTACCAGATCGGCCGCTACCTGCACCTGCGCTTCGTCTTCGAGACGGCCGACGCCGCCGGCCAGAACATGACCACCGCGGTGACCTGGCAGATCTGCCGCTGGCTGACCGACGCGCTCAGCGACCGGGAGGACCTGCGTCCTCGGCACATGCCCTTGGAGGGCAACCTCAGCGGCGACAAGAAGGTGACCGTCGGATCCATGCTGGCCGGCCGCGGCACCCGGGTCACCGCCGAGTGCAGGCTGCCCCGCGACGTGGTGAGCGCCGTGCTGAAGACCACACCCGAGGCCATGGTGAGGAGCCATACCGCGACGGTCCTCGGGGCGCAGCAGGCCGGCATGCTCGGGCACGGGGTCAACGCGGCGAACGTCGTGGCCGCGCTGTTCGTCGCCACGGGGCAGGACGTGGCCTGCGTCCACGAGTCAGGAGTGTCCGTCTTCTCCGTGGAGGCGGACGGCGACGACCTGATCGCCACGATCCTGCTGCCCAACCTGGTGGTGGGAACCGTAGGAGGCGGCACGGGACTGCCGCACCAACGAGAACTGCTCACCCTTCTCGGCTGCGCCGGCGCAGGTGGGGCCGGCCGGTTCGCCGAGATCGTCGCCGGGTTCGCCCTCGCCCTCGACGTCTCGACCCTTGCCGCGGTGGTCAGCGGCCAGTTCGCCGACGCGCACCGGCGACTGGGCAGGGCGCGCCGCGTGGACTGGCTCCGGCCCGGTGACCTCGACGTGGCTCTCCTGCAACCGGTGCTGGCGCAGGGGCTCGACGACCCGCGGCTGCACGTCACCCGGGTGACGCAGGCCCCTGCGCTCACCGGCGACGGGATAAGCAGCGAACTCGGTGCCCTGGGCGAGCGCCGCAGGCTGACCGGCCTGTACCCGCTGACGGTGAGCTGGACCGTCGGCCGGGGTTCCGCCACGACCGTCGATCTGGTGGCGAAGGTCAAGTCACGGGGCGAGGAGATCGTGGCCGGCATCGCGAGGCTCCTCTCGCTGTGCGGCGAGGACCTGGTCAGAGCATGGGAGCGCTGGGGCTCCGAAACGGAGTTCGTCGGCGCGCACCGGCGAGAACTGGCGGTGTACCGGCGCACGGAGCGGGCATTGAGGGATCTCCTGCCACGCTGTTACGGCCTGATCGAGGACGACGAGCGCGAGGCCTACGTCGTCCTGATGGAAAGGCTGCCGGACGCGACTGGCGCCTGGGACGCCGGCCGGATCGACGACGCCCTGCGTGCCGTCGCACCCGTCCACGGGCAGTGGCTCGGCCGCGACCAGGAACTCCAGTCCGAGGGATGGTTGCACCACGTGCCCGAGCCGGCTCACCTCGCGAAGGCTGCGGAGCTGTGGCGGGCACTCGTCCTGCACGCCGCCGCGGAGGCACCCGAGTTGCTGGACGCCGGCCGTCGGGACATCCTGCTGGGCCTGATCGAGGACGCCGGATACTGGACGCAGGAACTGCACGCGTTGCCGCGGACCCTGGTGCACAACGACTTCAACCCGCGCAACATCGCGGTGCGGGACGGGCGGATCGTGGTGTACGACTGGGAGCTCGCCACGGTCGACGTGCCCCAGCGTGACGTGGTGGAACTGCTGGCGTTCACCGTCGGCCCACAGGTGACGTCGGCCGAGGTCGACCGGATTCTCACCGCGCACGCGCGGGCGGTGGCCGAGGCGTCGCCGCGGGCGGCGGCGCTCGTCGACGGCTGCGACTGGCGACGGGGATACCGACTGGCGCTGCGGAAGTTCCTGACGACCCGTCTGGCGCTGTACGCGGCAGGGCACACGCAGCGGGAGTTCGCCTTCCTGCCCAGGGTGACGCAGACCGCCTTCCGCCTGTGGCACCTCGAACACGAGCAGGACGGTGCGTGAGATGAGGGTCGCTCTGGTCGGCATCGACGGGGTCGGCAAGACCACGGTGCTGCGTCGCATTCGAGAGCGGGACGACATCGCGGTCGTCCACGCGGTACGGGCGCACGAGGATCCGCGCAGCCCCTTCGCGGACCTGTCCGCGGCTCTCGCCGACGCCTCGTCCGCGGCCGATGAACTCGGCAGGGTGCAGCTCAAGATCGCTGTTCTCTATCTGCAGCTGTGTCTGTTCGGCTCGGCGGAACGGCAGGCCGCGCGACGCGGTCCGACACTGCTCGCCGACCGGCATCCGCTCGTCGACCCGTTGGTGTACCTGCCTGTGTTCGCGTCCGTCGCGGGGGACACCGAGCCGGGCGGCGACGTGGAGGACTGGTGGCACAAACAGGAGACGGGCGCGGCGGAGGCGGTACGGGACTGGCTGCGGACGGCTTCGGGTACGGCGGATCCCTGGGAGCTGGGCACGGAGGTGCTGCGCTGGGGCAGGCTGCCGTTGCACGAGCTGCTGGGCAGGCTCGGCCGGAGCTTCGGTGTGTCCCTGCCGGACGGCATCGTCCTGCTCGACCTGCCCGTCGAGCAGGCGCTGCGGCGAACCCACCAACGCGCCAGGGACAGCGAACTGCACGAGACCCGGGCGTTCCTGTCGGCGACTCGGCAACGCTACGGCACGGTGCTGGACCGGCTGGCCGAGGTGCGGACCGGGCCTGCCGTCCGGCGCGTCGACTGCGCCGGCCGCTCCGTCGACGAGGTGACGGCACATGTGCTCGACGCCCTCGACGCGATGGCCCGTACAAGGACGTGACGGCGGGCGGGTTGGTGGTCGGAGGGAGCGCACGGGCCGCCCGCACGTCGATGCCGGGCGGGCGATCCACCCGGCCCCGCACGCCCGTTGGGGTCACATCGGCGGATTGCCGTGCTTCCGTTCCGGCAGGCTCACGTGCTTCGCACGCAGCATCTCCAGTGAGCGGATCAGGACCGTTCGCGTTTCGCCCGGGTCTATCACGTCGTCCACCAGGCCCCGTTCCGCCGCGTAATAAGGGTGCATCAGCTCGGACTTGTACTCCTTGATCAGGCGGGAGCGGGTCGCGTCCGGGTCGTCGGAGGCGGCGATCTGGCGGCGGAAGACGACGTTCGCCGCGCCCTCCGCTCCCATCACCGCGATCTCGTTCGTCGGCCAGGCGTAGGACAGGTCGGCGCCGATGGAGCGGGAGTCCATGACGATGTAGGCGCCGCCGTACGCTTTGCGGACCACCAGGGAGATGCGGGGGACCGTGGCGTTGCAGTAGGCGTAGAGGAGTTTCGCGCCGTGGCGGATGATGCCGTTGTGTTCCTGGTCCACGCCGGGGAGGAAGCCCGGTACGTCGACCAGGGTCACCAGCGGGATGTTGAACGCGTCGCAGAACTGGACGAAGCGGGCCGCCTTTTCGGAGCTGTTGATGTCCAGGACGCCGGCGAGGGCCGTGGGCTGGTTGGCTATCAGGCCCACGACGTGGCCGTCCAGGCGGGCCAGGGCGCAGACGATGTTCTGGGCCCAGCCCTCGTGGACCTCGAAGTGGTCGCCGTCGTCGACGATCTCCTCGATCACCGTCCGCATGTCGTACGCCCGTTGGGGATCTGCCGGTACCAGGGACGTCAGGGCGTCCGTGCGGCGGTCCGCGGGGTCGCCCGTGCGGGAGACCGGGGGGAGTTCGCGGTTGTTCTGGGGGAGGAAGCTGAGCAAGTGGCGTACGTCGGCCAGGCATTCGGCCTCGTCGTCGTAGGCGAAGCCGGAGACGCCGGAGAGCGAGGAGTGGACGTCCGCGCCGCCCAGGCCGTCGTGGGTGATCTTCTCACCGGTCACTGCGTGGACCACGTCGGGGCCGGTGATGAACATCTGGGACGTACCGCGCACCATGAAGACGAAGTCGGTGAGGGCGGGGGAGTAGGCCGCGCCTCCCGCGCAGGGGCCCAGGATGACGCTGATCTGCGGGATGACGCCCGAGGCGCGTGTGTTGCGGCGGAAGATGCCGCCGTAGCCCGCGAGTGCTGTGACGCCCTCCTGGATGCGGGCGCCCGCGCCGTCGCTGAGGCCTACGACCGGGGCGCCCGCCGCCTCCGCCAGGTCCATCACCTTGTGGATCTTCTGGGCGTGGGCCTCGCCCAGGGCGCCGCCGAAGACGCGGAAGTCGTGGGCGTACGCGAAGACCGTGCGGCCGTGGACCAGGCCCCAGCCGATCACCACGCCGTCGCCGTGCGGCCTGCGTTCCTCCAGGCCGAAGCCGGTGGCTCGGTGCCGGCGCAGCGGCTCGATCTCGGTGAACGTGCCCTCGTCGAAGAGGAGTTGCAGCCGCTCGGGCGCGGTGAGCTTGCCCTTGGCGTGCTGACGCCGGGTGGCCTCGGGGTCGGGGCCGCGGCTCAGCTCCTCCTTCAGCCGTTTCAACTCGTCGGTGGAGCGCCGTAGATCGGGGGCCGGGGCGAGGGTGAGCAGTTCGTCGAAGGTCGTCATTGCCGCAACGTAGGGCGGCGGCCTCGAAGGGTACGGTACGTCCCCTGGAGCGCCGCTTGAGCCTTCGGCGGAGTCAGCCCGTCAGTCGGCTGGTCCCGGGGACTGGCGAACCGTTGACTTCCGCTCCTTCGACGCGTTCGGTGGTCGTTGCGCCGCCGGTCCGGTCACCCGTCGCTGGTGCCCGTCGGTCGTCGTCGGCCCTTTGAACGCAGCCAGTCGGCGCGCGGCCCATGTTCGCGCGGCGGAGACCCGCCTAACCCGGAGGCCGGAGGCCGGAGGTCGGGTGGCGTTCTTCGATCAGGGGACCGGCCGACCGTCGCCCTCGCGGGGTTCGGCCGGTGGTTGTCGCGCGGCTCGGTGCCCATCGGCCGGCCTTCGTCCAGGTTGAGACAGCAGGCTCTGCCCAGGCCGCTCGGTCAGGGGCCGTGACCGCTCGGTCGTGGTTCGCCGGCACCCGGGCAGCAAGCCCCTGGCCACGCCAACCGGTCCATGCTGGTCGACGCTCGGTCGCGGTCCGCCGGCGCCCGGGCAGCAAGCCCCTGGCCACGCCAACCGGTCCATGCTCGTCGACGCTCGGTCGCGGTCCGCCGGAGCGGGCGGCAGGCCCGCCGGGGCCCCCGACCAGTGCTCCCCCGCCGCTCACTCCGCCGTCGCCGGATGCAGGGCGTGGTCCGGGTCGCCTGACAGAACCGCCTGGTGGAGGTCCTGGAGGGCTGCCGATGGTTCCAGGCCCAGTTCGTGGACCAGGGAGCCGCGCAGGCGCTGGTAGGCCTCCAGGGCTCGCCAGCTGCCGCCCGCGCGGTGCAGGGCGCGCATCAACTGGGCGCAGAAGCCCTCGTGGAGGGGGTGGCGGGCGGCCAGGACGCGCAGTTCGGGGACCACCTCGGCGTGCCGGCCGAGCCTGAGGTCCGCCTCGATGCGGCGTTCCAGGGCGGTCGTGTGCTCCTCGTTGAGACGCAGGACCTCCAGCTCCAGGACCGAGCCGGCCGGTACGTCGACCAGGGCCGGGCCCTGCCACAGGGCGAGCGCGCGCCGCAGCAGGTCGGAGGCCGTGCGGTAGTCGCCGAGTTCGAAGGCCGTACGGCCGTCCTCCGAGCAGCGCTCGAACTCGTGGGCGTCCACCTGGCCGGGCTGCACCCGCAGGAGGTAGCCGCCGAGCCGGGTGACCAGGACGTCCTTGGCGTCGAGCAGCGGGTCGTCGGCGAGCGCGGCCGCGATCTTGCGCCGCAACTGCAGGATGTACGTCTGCAGGGTGGTGGAGGCGCTCCGGGGGACGTTCTCGCCCCAGATCTCCTCCATCAGCGTCGGGACGCCGACCACGCGGTCGGCGTGCAGGGCGAGCAGCGCCAGCAGTTGACGGGGCTTCGCGGCGGTGGGCACCACCGGGATCCCGCGCTCGTGCGCGGCGAGCGACCCCAGGACCTTGATCTCCATGTGTGTCTCTCCCCCTTGGGTGCGGCCGCCTGGCGATCCCCGTGGCGACCCTTACGGAGTCAGGTCATCGAGACTGGCATCCGCACCCCCGCGCGCCCCAGTGAGTCACGCATGCGCTCAATCATGAAAATGTCATGGGTGCCCTGTGAACGTGGCACTGCACTCCGGGGGCCGCCCCACCCCAGACTCTCGAAGCAGACGCCGACGGACGTTCGAAGCGGCGCAAAACGTTCGCACCGACTCGGGTCCGTCCACGGTTCAGACACTCACTCGTTCGTTCATCACAGGGGGTAACACATGAACGTCGTAGCAGCTCGTGAAGAGCTTTCCCACGAAGAAGTCCTCCGGTTCGCCGAGCTCGCCGCCCGCACCGGACTCGAACCCCAGCTCGCCGGCCGCTTCGAGGCCGATCCGGCCGCCGTTCTGCGGGAGTTCGGTCTGTCGGAGGGAGAGGCGCGGTACATGACCGGCGGGAGCCGTTCCGTCGAGAGCCTCAGCGGGGCCGGGGTGACCGTCTCCTCGGCGAGCTGGTGCGTCTGCTGGTCCCCCACCGGGCCGTCCCCGCTCGCCGTCGGCGAGGCTGAGTGAGCGGGAGCGACACCCCCGCTCCGGAGCCCTTCGTGGCGTTCAAGCGCCATGTGCGGGCCGAGACGGTACCGGGGGAGGCCGTGTTCCTGTGGTCCGACAAGGACGTGACGGCGGTGCGGGGAGCGGGAGTCGAGACCCTGGCCGCCCTGCTGGACGGCAGCCGTACCCTGCCCCAGCTGCTGCGGGAGGCCGCGGCGGCGATGCCCGTGGACGAGGCCGGGCGGCTGGTGCGGCGCCTGGCGGAGGCCAACCTGGTCGGATACCGGCCCGACGGCCGGCGCGCGGAGGAGGCCGGCGCCGAGGGTCGGTCCGCGGAGGCCTACTGGGACCGTGCCGGTCTCGAGGGCGCCGCGGCCCAGGAGCGGGTCAGGGGCACACCGGTGGCGCTCATCACCGTCGGTGACGTGGACGGCGCGGAGGCGCACGCCGCCTTTCGGGCGGCCGGGCTCAGCACGGTCCCGGCCGATGCCGACCTCCATGACCATGCCGGCTCCGACTCCCACGCCCACCCCGACGCCCCCCTCACGCTCGTCCTCTGCGACGACTACCTGCACCCAAGCCTCCGCCCCCTGGCCGCGCGTCTGCGCGGTCAGGGGCGGCCCTGGCTGTTGGCCAAGCCGTTCGGGGCCGAGCCCTGGACGGGGCCGGTGTTCGCGCCCGCCGAGGACGCTGCGTGCTGGGGCTGTCTGGCCCACCGGCTGCGCGCCCACCGGCGGGCCGAGTGGGAGGTGCGCCGGGTCCTCGGGGCCAACGCCGCCGTGGCCCGGCCGGCGCCGTCGCTGGCCGCCGTACGCGCCCTGGGACTGCACAGTGCCGCCCTGGAGGCGTCCAAGTGGCTTGCGGGAGTGCGGTGTCCGGAGCAGCGGGCGGTGTGCACGCTGGACAGCCTCACCATGCGCAGCACCCATCACCCGGTGACCCGGCGTCCGCAGTGCCCGGACTGCGGTGACCCGGGGCTGGTGGCCGAGCGGACCCGGCGGCCGGTGGTCCTGGTCTCCAGACCCAAGGCGGCAGGGAGCGGCAGCAACGACCGTGCCCTGTCCGCCGAGCAGATGCTGGAGCGACACCGTCACCTCGTCGGCCAGCTCACCGGTGTGGTGACCGACATCCGTCCGCTGCCCGGACTCCCCGAGGGGCTGCACGCCTACGACTCCGGGCACAACCTAGCCCTGGGCGGTCGGTCCGCCGCCGAACTGCTCCGGGTGCTGCGGGCGCGCAGCGGGGGCAAGGGCGTGACCGCCGCCGAGGCGCGGGCCAGTGCGCTGTGCGAGGCGGTGGAGCGCTTCAGCGCATCCCGGCAGGGCGATGAACTGACGGTCCGTGACACACTCGCCGCACTGGGGGAGCGGGCCGTTCATCCGAATTCGTACCGGCTCTTCCATGAGCGGCAGTACGGCGACCGGGAGCGCTGGAACGCCGCGCACGGGCCCTTCCACCGGGTGGGTCGGCCCTTCGACGCCGGAGAGGCGACGGAGTGGACGCCGGTGTGGTCGCTCACCGGGCGGACGCATCGGCTGCTGCCCACCTCCACGCTGTACTTCGACGCCTCGCCGTGCGGGGCGGCCGACGGGCTGTGGGCCGACTCCAACGGCAACGCGGCCGGTTGCAGCCTGGAGGACGCCGTGGTGCAGGGGTTCCTGGAGCTGGTGGAGCGGGACGCGGTGGCCGTGTGGTGGTACAACCGGCTGCGGGTGCCGGCCCTCGACCTGGACGCCTTCGACGAGCCGTGGCTGGCCGGACTGCGGGACGCCTTCGGCCGGGCGGGCCGTACGGTGGCGGCACTCGACCTCACCACCGACCTCGGCGTACCGGTCGTGGCCGTCGTGTCCAGACCCGCGCCTGACAGGGACCCCGATTTCGTCTGCGGCTTCGGCGCGCACCTCGATCCACGGCTCGCGCTGCGCCGGGCCCTGACCGAGGCGGCCCAACTCCTGCCGTGGCCACAGCCGATGCCCGGGGGGACGCTGCTCGCCCAGCCGCAACTCGATCCGGATCCGGGCCAGTCGGGCAGGCGGCCCGGTGACTGGGCGGGTTTCCCCCGGCACGGGGATCTGCTCGACGACGTGGGGGAGATCTGCGCGCTGGCCTCCCGGCACGGTCTGGATCTGATGGTGCTCGACCAGACTCGGCCGGACGTGGGGATTCCGGTCGTGAAGGTTGTGGTGCCCGGACTACGCCCGTTCTACGCCAGATTCGGGCCCGGCCGCCTCTATGAAGTGCCGGTGCGTCTCGGCCACCGGGCACGTCCCGTCTTGTTCGAGGAACTGAACCCCGTCCCGCTCCCCGTATGACTAGCTGCACCTATCACATATCCCTCTTGCCGTGCCGTTACGGCCTATAGTTCAGTCACAGATCTTCCCGAATCCCACACGCGGATTCGGTGCGGACGGGCAGCATCCGGGATCCCTTTCGGGCAACCGGATGCTTTCCCTCCGTATGCCGTTCGGTGAGGATCCGGATAGGGGGAGTTTGTGATGCGGAGCCCTGTCTCAGGGGCGAGACGGCAGTCGGGCCGGTTCGAGGTCCCGGCGCCGCGACTGGCACAGGGGATCAGCATCACGGTCATCTCGGGCTTCGGCGTCATCACCATGCTGAACGTCCTGGACGCGGTCTCCAACTACGTCGGTCTGGGCATCTGTCTGTGCCTCGTACTGAGCCTCTACGCCCTGCAGTTCATGGTGACCTCGGCCGGCGCCCGCCAGTGGTCGGCCCGCCGCCGGGGGACCGCGCTCGTCGTCCAGGCACTGCTGACCTTCGTCCCCATGGTGTGGATCGGGGTCGCCTGGGGCAGCATGGCCGGACCACTCGGCGGATCGATTCTGCTGCTGCTTCCGGCACGGTTCGCCTGGCCGCTCTACGGCACGGTCACCCTCACCATCCTCGGCTGGTCCCTCTCCGCGCGCGTCCCCGCCCTGGAAGTCGGCTACTTCGCCATCTCCACCGCGCTGACCGGCCTCGTCATCTACGGACTCACCCGGCTGACCGACCTGGTCCGCGAAGTCCACGACACCCGCGCCGAGATGGCCCGCATGGCGGTGACGCAGGAGCGGCTGCGGTTCGCCCGCGACCTGCACGACCTGCTGGGCTACAGCCTCTCCACGATCACATTGAAGAGCGAGCTGATCCACCGCCTCGTCCCCGTCAACCCCGAGCGGGCGCGCGAGGAGGTGGCCTCCGTCCTCGGCGTCTCCCGCCAGGCGCTCGCCGACGTACGGCTGGTGGCCAGCGGTTACCGGGACATGTCGCTGGAGGCCGAGGCGGCCTCGGTGGCCGAGGTGATGGCCGCGGCCGACGTCCGGGTCGAGGCCGACATCGACTGCGGCCGGCTGCACCCGCTCGTGGACACCGTGCTGGCCACTGCCCTTCGGGAGGGTGTCACGAATATCCTCAGGCACAGCAAGGTCCAGTCATGTGCCATCACGGCTGCCGTGGAGGGGGAGACGGTACGGCTGACGCTGGTCAACGACGGTGTCGTGCCGCAGGAGACGCCCCGGGACGGGGGTGGCGGAAGCGGCAGCGGTCTGGGCAACCTGTGCACCAGGCTCACCCAGATCGGCGGCACGCTGACGGCGGAGACCACGCGGGACGGGCGGTTCCGGCTCGTCGCCGAGGCGCCCGTCCGTCCGGTCACCGTCGACGCCCCCGACAGCGGCGGGAAGCCGAGCGCGTCCGTCGCGTGACACACGTGAGAAGGCACGGCGAGCGGTACGAGCACGAGGACGGGCACGGGCACGGCGCGGGCCGGGCACGGCACGGGCACGCTCACGGGGGAACAGGGGGAAGAACGAATGCTGTCGGTGAGAATCCTGCTGGCCGAGGACGTCCATATGATCCGCGGCGCACTGGTGGCGCTGCTGGAACTGGAGCGGGACCTGGAGGTGGTCGCCTCCATCGACCGGGGCGATCTCATCGTCAAGACGGCGCTGGAGGTGCGGCCCGACGTGGCCGTCATCGACATCGACCTGCCCGGCACGGACGGGCTCACCGCGGCGGCCGAGCTGCGGGCGAAGCTGCCGGAGTGCCGCAGTCTGATCCTCACGAGCCTGGGGCGGCCGGGGACCCTGCGGCGGGCGATGGCCGCGCAGGTCTCGGGCTTCCTGCTGAAGGACTCGCCGCCGGACCGTCTGGCGCAGGCGGTGCGGACCGTCGCGCAGGGCGGGCGGGTCGTCGATCCCGACCTGGCGCTCAGTGCGTGGGAGGCGCCGGAGAACCCGTTGTCGCCCCGGGAGACGCAGGTGCTGCGCCTGGCCGCGCGGGGAGCGGACGCGGCCGAGATCGCGGTGGAGCTGTATTTGACCCCGGGGACCGTGCGGAATTACCTGACGGCGATCGTGGACAAATTGCACGCGCGGAATCGGGTGGACGCGATTCGCATTGCCGAGGAAGCCGGCTGGGTTCCGTAGAGGGCTGGGTTCCCTCGAATGCCGGGTTGCGCCGAGTCGGTTGAATTAGAAACCTTCTTCTACGTCGTCCGCCAAAGGGCCCGCATTCAGCGCCGACAGGATTCCCGCCAAATCGACCGCGTTGCTCTGCGGCCCCCGGCACGCGGGCAGACAGCGGGGCCCGTTCGGGCCGCCCATGCGGCGCAGGAACGGGGTGAGGATCGGTTTGGGGCCGATCTCCACCACGTGAGTGGGGCGTTGTTCGGTCAGCAGGGCGCGGGCCGCGTCGGCGAAGCGGACCGGGGCGGTGATCTGGGTGCCCCAGTACGGGGCGTCCAGAGGGCCGTCGTAGTCACGGCCGTAGACCGTCGAGTAGTACGGCAGTGCCGGCGCCGACGTCGGCATGCGGCGGGCCAGGGCTTCCAGGCGGGGGGTCACCGGGGCCATCAGCGGTGAGTGGAAGGCGTGGGTCACCTTCAGGAAGGTGCTGGCGATGCCGATGTCCGCGAGGCGTCGGCGAGCCCGCTCCAGGCCCGCGATGTCGCCCGAAAGCACCGTGGCGCGCGCCGCGTTGATTGCGCCGATGGACACTCCGGGTTCCTGGGTGGCCGCCTCCGCCGCCTCGAACGGGTCGGCGCAGGTCGCCATCATGCCGCCGCCGGCCGGCAGGTGCTGCATGAACGAGCCCCGGGACGCGACCAGTTCGGCCGCCGTCGCCAGCGGCAGCGCACCGCTGACCGTGGCCGCCGCGAACTCCCCGACCCCGTGCCCCAGTACGGCGACCGGCCGCACGCCCTCCTCCAGCAGGGTCGCCGCCAGCGCGTACCCGACGGCGAACAGGGCGGGCTGGGCGAGCGAGGTCTGGTCGATCAAAGGGTCCCGGCCGAGCACCAACTCCACCGTCGAGCGCCCGAGATGGGGCTCCAGTGCCTCGTCTGCCTCGGTGAGGTGGTGGCGGTAGGCCGTGCAGTGCGCGTACAGCCCCGCCGTCATCCCCGGATGCTGGCAGCCCTGCCCGGTGAACACGAACGCGGTCCGGATACGGCCCTCGCAGCGGGCCACGCGGTCCCGCCCGGCCAGCCGCCGGGCGAGATTGCGGATCGTGGTGTACGGCCACACCTCCACGGGGTGGTCCGGCAGCGGCCCGAACGCGTCCTCCGCGTCGCCGTACAGGCCCAGCAGCGCCACGGAGTCCAGACCGCACTCGATCAGCGGCATGTCCTCGCGCACCTCCCTGCGGACGCGCTCGCCGATCCGCTCCGTCAGCCACTCGACATAGCCCTGCTCGTCCGGCCGATCCCGCCCCGGTCCACTCACCTTCTGCTCCTCTCGGATGCGTTCACCGACTGCGTGCCGTGCGTGCCGCGCGCGGCCGCCGGGTCACCGGCAGCAACTCACCGTCCAGCCGCTGGTGCAGGGGCTTGATGCCGCCGTTGAGGAACAGCCGCCGGGTGGCCGCCCGCTCCACCTTCCCGCTGGTCGTGCGGCGGATCGTGCCCGGCCGCACCAGCAGCACGCCGTCCACGCTGACCTCGAACTCCTCGGCCAGGCAGCGCTCCACGTCGCCGACGAGACCGTCCAGATCGAGGTCGTAGCGCTGCTGGGTGCGCAACTCCTGCACCATCACCACCCGTTCCCGCTCCCCGGGCACCGAGAAGGCGGTGCCGGTGCCGAACAGGGCGCTGATCCGCTGCACGGCGTGCTCCAGGTCCTGCGGGTACAGGTTGCGGCCGGCCACCACGATCATGTCCTTGAGCCGGCCCGTCACATGGAGCAGGCCGTCGCAGAGCGCGCCCAGGTCACCGGTGCGCAGATGACCGCCCTCGCCGTCCGCGGTGACCGCATCGAACACCGCCGCGGTCGCGGTCCGGTCGCGCCAGTAGCCCCCCGCCACCC
>NZ_WVUG01000104.1 GCF_017614965.1 Streptomyces griseorubiginosus
ACCACCGACGGCATCCACGACCTCCCAAGCAGCGACAGCACGACAGGCCACAACTCCCACGGGATCGTCGACCCTATGCCCGAACAGCGGAAACGCAGCCCTCAAGCCCGGAAAGACAACAACGTCTAAGTTGATGCCTTCGGTGCGTCCGTTGGGGTGAGGGACGTAACGCCGGCGCGGGCAGCGGCGGGTCGAGTTCCAGGCCACGGACAAAGGCGTGCAGGTTGAGAACGCCGGCGGCCCGGACAGCGGTGATCCAATGAGTGAGCCTGACGGCCCTGTCGGTAGCGGGGCCAGTGGAGCTGGCGAACTGCCCGGCGGGGCTTGTCCCGCAGATTGGCAGGGCGAGTGCGCAGAAGACGGGCCAAGCGGCGCGGTGTGAGGATGGGAAGGATGCGGTGGATGCCGATGCAGACCTACTTGCCCGCGCGTTCGTGAGCGAAGTGGTCGGCCACTGCCCTTGACACTCAACCTGGAGGACGAGCAGCTCACCGTATGTCGCGGACCTCGCGCCCTACTTCACGGACGGGATCTTCTTCGCACGTCCCAGCAGCCCTTGGGAGCGAGGGACGAACGAGAACCCGAACGGCTTGACCGACAGTACCCTCCCAAACGCGCCAACTTGTCGGTGCACAACGGCGTACCGCCCTGTCGCATTATGAGATCGTGCGTACTCACCTTTCGTACCAGCCCAAGGACGAGCGGCAGGCTGCGTCCCTCGCCTCCGCGCTCACGCGGGCCGGCGCCGATGTCGTGCCCGATGCCCACGCCGACGCGGCCGGGACCGACGCCGTCGTCCTGCTGTGGTCCTACGCCGCCAAGGCCGCCTGGGGCGCCGCCCAGGCGGAAAGCGAACGCGTCATACCCGTCCGCCTCGACAACTGCCCCCTGCCACCGCCGCTGAACCAACTGCCCCAGGTACGCCTTGCCGCAGGCGTGACGGACGCAGCAGCGGCCGCGATCGTACGCCTCGCCCTGACCGACACGCCCTCCGGCGGCCAGCACCCCGAACCAGAACACCCTCTGGTCATCAGCGACTTCGGCTCCCTGGGCCAGTACGAGACGTGCCCGCGGTGCGGTGTCAGCAGTGACCGGCTGCGCCGCTACGTCACCGTCGACCACCACAACGACCGTGCCCTGCGCCTCGTCATCTGCGGTGCGTGCGGCTGGCAGGAATACGGCGACCTCTGACCAACCCACACCGGCCCAACCCGAACCAGGCAACTTACGGAGCCCACACGGCATCTCGCCCACTGCATGCCTTGGGCATCGTCGACGCCGTCGACCGCGACGTAGGCGGTGGCGCCGCCTGAGTAGGCGGCGCCACCGGAGGCTTTCTCAGACGGCAGGGCAAGCGGCCTTGACGGTCTGCGCCGGGAGGTGGGTGAGGTTGCGAGCGGATCCCAGCGGTTCGACAACCTGGCCCGCATGGTCTTCCTGGACCGCGCTGGGCCTACCTTCTACCGGGGCTGGGACAAGGCCGCGAACTCGTCGTTGACACGCTCTCCGCGAAAAGCCCCGAATTCGCCGATTTGGCCAGCGCCACCGCGGCTGACTTCGCCGAACTCCGGTCCCGCTCCGGCGCGAGGGAGATCCGTACAGGTGGTGCAGGGAGAATCCGGCCGGGCTCTCAGCGACAGCCGGCTTCCTATGTGACGGGTACGGAACGGGCCCTCTACCACCAAAGAGAATCGGCCCCGCCACCTGCGGGAGCAGATGACACCGCCCGTCGCTCGGGATCGTAGAGACCACAGACCGCAGACCGCGGTGGCGGGGAAAGGCTTGGGCCCGGGCCGGCCCGGCGGTGGAACGGCCGATGATCTCGCCGACATTCACGTCGGCGGGGTGCTCGACAGCAATGGCGATCCCACCGCGCCGGATGAGGCCGGGATGGCACGCCCTTCGGATGGTTCGATCTTGAACGAGAATAGCCCGCCAGCAATCTGACGGACCCTTCTCGGCGGTTCTGAGCCGGAATCTCTGTTTGGCCTCACTGCCGGGCGCGCTCGTCGCCCTCGCGGTAGAGCACCAGATGCTCGTGGAAGAGAATACCGTCGCGGATGTCGCCGGTGGCGGTGAAGCCGAGGTCGTCGACGTAGTCGATGTGGTTACCGGTGACGGTGTAGCGGCCGGTATAGGCGCTCTGGCGGTTTCCGCGGGCCTCGTCGTAGCGGCCGTTCGGCAGCAGTTCCTGGCGGATGTATCCGTCCGCGGTCACCCACATCCCGACGTACGGGTGAGGGTCGCGGGGCGTGTCGTTGGTGGCCATGGCTCCATGGTTGGTCTGGCAGCCGATGGCAACCAGGTCGCCGTCCCCCCAGGTGCGGGCTTCCTGGGGGCGGCGCACCCACGATCGCGAGTGGAACGGCGCAGCGACATCAGGCTGCCGGCAGAGACGATCCTCCCAGGCCCCTGCCAGAGCAGCGGGCCGACCATGGGTGCCGCGCAGCCGGGCATACGGCGGCCTGGTTCGAGCGGATTCGCGGATTTCCTGGGTGGGCCCGGCTGGTTCATGCGGGATTCTCCGTGTGAGTCTCGCGAAACCCCCACCTATGTCGCTCGTTCGGACGGCGACACCGGTGGCGCGTGACGTCTCAGCTGTGGGTCGGCATCGCGAAGTCCGCGCGTACCTGGCTGTCGTTGGGCCAGCGGGTGGTGGCGGTCTTGTAGCGGGTGTAGAAGCGCACGCCTTCGGGGCCGTGGATGTGGTGGTCGCCGAACAGGGACCGCTTCCAGCCGCCGAAGGAATGGAAGGCCATGGGCACCGGGATGGGCACGTTGACGCCGACCATGCCTGCCTTGACCTTGGCCAGGTAGGTGCGGGCCGTGTGTCCGTCGGCGGTGAAAATCGCCGTGCCGTTGCCGAACTCGTGGTCGTTGACCAGCTTCAGCGCCTCGGTGAAGGACTGGGCGCGCACCATGGAGAGCACCGGGCCGAAGATCTCCTCCCGGTAGATCCGCATGTCCGGGGTGACGTGGTCGAAGAGGGAGCCGCCGAGGAAGTAGCCGCCCTCGTGTCCGGGGAGCGCGGTCTGGCGGCCGTCGACGACCAGCTCGGCGCCTTCCTCGGTGCCCACGTCGAGGTAGCCGGCCACCTTGTCCCGGTGTGCCTTGGTGACCAGGGGGCCCATCTGGACTTCGTCCTCGGTACCGGGGCCGATCTTGAGGTCGCCGAGGGCGGCGACGATGTGCTCGCGCAGGGCGTTGGCGGTGTCCTCGCCGACGGGGAGGACGACCGAGATCGCCATGCACCGCTCCCCCGCCGAGCCGTAGGCGGCGCCCATCAGCGCGGCAACGGCCTGGTCGAGGTCGGCGTCGGGCATGACGACCATGTGGTTCTTGGCGCCGCCGAGAGCCTGGACGCGCTTGCCGTTGGCCGTGGCCGTCTGGTGGACGTACTCGGCGATGGGCGTGGAGCCGACGAAGCTGACGGCCTCAATGTCGTCGTGCGCGAGGAGGGCGTCCACCGCGGTCTTGTCGCCGTGTACGACGTTGAACACGCCCTTGGGCAGTCCGGCCTCGGTGAGCAGCTTGGCGAGCTCGACGCTGAGGGTGGGGTCCTTCTCCGAGGGCTTCATCACGAAGGTGTTGCCACAGGCGAGCGCGACGGGGAACATCCACATCGGCACCATGGCGGGGAAGTTGAACGGCGAGATGCCCGCGACCACCCCGAGCGGCTGGCGCAGGGACACGGCGTCCACCGCGCGGGCGACGTTCTCGGAGAACTCGCCCTTCAGTTGCTGCGGGATGCCGCAGGCGAACTCGACGACTTCGAGGCCGCGGATGATCTCGCCCTTGGCGTCGTCCAGCGCCTTGCCGTGCTCGGAGGTGATGATCGCGGCCAGCCGGTCCGCCTCTCGCTCCACCAGGTCGCGGAAGCGGAACAGAATGCGGGCCCGGATGTGCGGCGGGGTGAGGGACCAGGTCTCGAACGCCTCGGCGGCGGCCCGCACCGCCGCCTCCACATCCGTGGCGGTTGCCAGGGCGACGAGGCCGGTGACCTGGCCGGTCGCCGGGTTGTAGACCTCACTGCGGTCCTGGGCCGCGCGGTCGTCGAGGCGGCCGTCGATGTAGTGGTCGATGTGCGTTGCTGTGGTGGTCATGTGGGCTCCTCAGAGAGATGGGAACGCTGTGGGGCGTGGGCATCGCGACCGCCGGGAGGTTGGAGACGAGGCTCCGCCCGGCCGTCGTACGGTCACCGATTCGCGTCGCGCAACCGCGAGTTGGCTCTCCGCAGTGCCGCCGTCGACGCCTCCTGCCATGCCCTCGCCGAGGCCAGCTGCCCGGTCATGGACGGGGACATGTGGACGTGCCCCTCCCCCAGGTAGAGCTCGGCGGAGACGTCCGCGTCGGCCAGTCGCTGTGCGTACCACTCGCCGTCCCCGCGGAGTACGTCGTACTCGGCCACGGCGATGTACGCCGGAGGTAGCCCCGTGAGGTCTGCGGCCAGCAGGGGCGAGGCGATCGGGTCATCGGCTGTGCCGCTGTCCCCGAGATAGAGCGCGCAGAAGGTGCGTACGTCCGTCATGGACAGGGGCAATTCGTCGCCCTCTTCCCTGGGGCGGCTGTGGGTCAGGTCCAGGACGGGCACTTCCAGGAGCTGATGGGCGATGTCGTTCCGGCCCTGGTCGCGCAGCAGGAGCGTCGCCCCGGCGGCGATGTTGGCGCCCGACGACTGGCCGCCGACGGTGATCGCGCCGGGCAGTGCGCCGATCTCGCCGCTGTTGTCGGTGATCCAGTTGATGACCGATATGACGTCGTGCACGGGCGCCGGAAAGGGGTGCTCGGGTGCCTTGCGGTAGTCGACGGAGATCACGATGCAGTCGCCGTGCACGCTGCGGTGGCGGCTGACGGCCTCCGAGTCCTTCGAGAACGCGCTGTTGATCACCCATCCTCCACCGTGCAGGAAGATGTGGACCGGATGGGGTCCTGGGGTGGCCGGCCGGTAGAGGATCGCTCGCACGCTCGCGCCGGCCGAGTCGATGCTCAGCACCCGGCGCTCGGCGACGCTCGGACCGGGGCGACCGAAGGTGGCGAACGCCTTGTCGTTGCTCTGGTTCGTCTGCGCCCGGAAGAGCTCCGGGTCTTCGATGACCTTCGGAGGGTGCCCGAAGGGCAGGAACGGCTGCAGGTCCGGGTCGATCGGCATGTGTGTCCTAGAGGGTGCGTGAAGGGGGTGCGCGGAGGTGGGCCGTCAGCGGACGCGCCGTACCGGCAGGATCGCGAGGCCGCCGAGGATGGCGACAGCACCGGCCGCGGCGAACAGCGTCGAATAGGATCCGCCGCCCAGCAGGAGGACGAACGGGGCCGCCGCGGGAGCGAGAGCGTTGGCGAGCGTGCTGGACATGTTGAAGACCGCCATGTCCTTGCCCGCGTTGGCCGGGTCTGGAAGGACGTCGGTGACCAGTGCGAGGTCGACGGCGAGGAATGCCCCGTAGCCGATGCCCGCGACGGCCATCGCGACCAGGTAACCGTCGAACCCTGTGACCAGCGACGCGATGATCAGCGCGACGCCGTATATCGCCGCGGAGGCCAGCACGAAGGCCTTTCGGCGGCCGAGGCGGTCCGAGAGCTTTCCGCCGGTGACGCTGGTGAGGATCGTGGTGATCGACAGTACGAGACTCGCGACGAAGATCTGGCGTGGCACTTCGTTCTGGCTGGATCCGAGGTGGTTGAGCAGGAAGAACGCCTGGTAGGTGGTGAGGAAGCCGTAACCGATCACGAAGAGGAGGCGGCCCAGCCAGACCCATGCGAAGTCGGGGTGGCGGACAGGGTTGACCCAGAAGGTCCCGGCGATCTCGCGCAACGACAGTTTCGGCCGGGGCGCGTCCTTGGGGAGCCGGCGGTCCTTGACCAGGGCGATGAAGGCCAGGACGCTCACGGCCGCGATGAGCGGCGGCAGCAGGAACATCAGCAGCGTGTCGGTGGCGACGGCCTGGACGATGAACGTGCCTCCGATCACGGCCACCGGGAGGGTCAGACCGACCAGACCCGACACCAGACCCCGCTGCTGCACCGGCACCCGGTCGGCGATGACCGCGAGCAGCGGGGTGCCGATCAGGTTCGCCGCGACGCTGTACAGCGCGAACGCGGCGAGCAGCACGGGCACGTTGGGGGCGATTCCCATCACCGCTCCGAGCGCGACGACTCCGGCCGCGCCAGCGAGGAGGTAGGGACGGCGCATGCCGATGCGTGCCGTCGTCCGGTCGCTCAGCCGCCCCACGACCGGCATCAGGAGGAGGGGCAGCAGGACTCCGACGCCGACGATGGCACTCAAGGTGCTCGCGGCGTCCTTGGAGCCGACCAGTGTCTGGACCTTGAGTGCGAGGGAGACCGTGCCGGGTGTCAGGCAGGCGATCCAGAATCCGGCGTAGGCGAACGCGAACGCGAAGATGAATGACTTCCCCACCAGGAGGTGCTCGTTGTCGGACGGCGCTGTGAGGGGCTCGGCCAGCGGCTGCGGCGAGAGGGGGGACGCAGTCATGTAGTGCCAATCTTCGTTCTCGCACTGAGAGGCGTAAGGGACGGGGGTTGGGTGTCTGCCCCGGGGGCTGTGGTCGGGGGCGCGCGCATTGCGGCGACTGTAGGCTCGCCGAGATTTCAGATCCAACGATTGGTTGTGATGGCGGCCATCGCTGGCAGAGAACCTCCGAGGTGGGATCCACCCAGGCGGCCTACAGCCTCGGCGCGCACGTGGCGCGGACCTCCGGCGCTCGGTCAGCGCCAGTAGTCGTTCGCCGCCGCGATCGTCGCGAACTCCACCGCGACCACGTGGGCGATGGAGATGAGCGAGTCCGCGTCCTGTGCGTACTCCGGGCGCAACCGCTCGCGCACCGCGCCGTCGGGCTGCGTGGCCTTGATGACGAGCCGGGCCATCTTGAGGGCGAGCTCGCGGCCCTCCTGGGCGGAAGCGGTGATCAGGGTGTTGCCGGGGACCAGTTCACTGGTCATGTCATACCTCCGTGATGGTGACGGTTTTTGTGGATCATCCCGAGGCGGGGCACACGGCACGGTGGGCCCGTCCCGGGACTCATAGGTGTTCAGCCAGCCGCGCGAAGGTGGCGGCGGCGGACTCGGCCTTCGCCTGCCGGTGCCCGGTCCCGGCCCACAGGTGGATCAGCTGTGTGTCGGCGGCGGCGGCGGCCGCCTTGCGCAGTGGACCGGTGAGGTGGTGGAGGGCGGGGTAGCCGCCCGGGGCGACCGGGTCGTATCGGTCGGTGAAGTGGTTGCGCAGGGCGCGCGCGGGTCGCCCGGTGAAAGCGCGGGTGACCACAGTGGTGGGGAAGGCCGGGTCGACCAGGGCCGCCTTGTGCGGTGCGGACGCGCCGCTCTCGTGCGTGCGCAGCAGGACGGTGCCCACCATGGCGGCTTGGGCTCCCGCACCCAGCGCGCCTTTCACGTCGGCGGCGGTGGTGATTCCGCCGGTGGCGATGAGAGGCAGGGCGACGGCGCGGCGGACATCGGAGATCAAGTCGGGCAGCGAGATCTGTTCAGGGAGCCGCTCGGGGGTGAGCGTGGCCGAGTGTCCGCCGGCGGCCGGTGCCTGCACGATGAGGGCGTCGACACCGGCGTCAGCCGCTCGACGTGCCTCGGTGGCCGACGTGACGCACTGCAGAACGGTGCTCCCGGCCCTGCGCAGGGCGCTGACGACCCCGCGGTCCGGGATGCCGAAGGTGAACGACACCCAGGGGACGGGGGAAGCGGTGAGGAGGTCGATCTTGTCCGTCCAGTGGTCGTCGTCCTCGACAGGCTCCTCGGGCAGCGTGAGGCCGTAGTGGTCGGCCTCCGTCTGCATCTTGCGCGCGTAGCGCCGGTACTCCTCCCGGGAGACGGGGAGCCGGTTGGGGACGAACAGGTTGACGCCGAAGGGGACGCCTTCCACGCGGGTGGTGTGGATCTGCCCGGCGAGTGCCTGTGCGGTCTTGTACCCGCCGGCCAGGAAGCCCAGGCCGCCTGTCCGGGCGGCGGCGGTGACCAGTGCGGGGGTGCTGGGTCCTCCGGCCATCGGCGCCGCGATGAGAGGAAGGTCTGCTCCGAGGTCGGAGAGCAGGGTGGTGCTCATGGCAACTCCTTGGGCAGGCAAGGGCGTCAGGCAGCCTGGGCCACGGGGCCGAGTTGGTGTGGGAAGCGGATGCAGACGGCGGCCGCCGCGACAGCGGAGACGACGACCAGCGCGCTGCCCAGCAGGAGCGCCTGGTGGTAGCCGTGGCTCAGCAGCGGGGCGGCGAGCAGCGGACCGAGGATCTGGCCGACGCTGTATCCGGCCGTCAACAGGGCCACGGAGCGCGGTACTTGAAGGTGAGCGCCGATGGACAGGGTGATCGTGCAGACGCCCATGAAGGTGGCGCCGAACAGCACGGCGGACACGAGTGCGGGTGTGGCACCGCCCAGCAGCGCCGGCAGGGCGATGCCGACGGCCTGGATGGTCAGTGAGGTGAGCAGCAGGGCCGGCCGGGACCAGCGGCCGGCCAGCCGGGTCCACAGCGCGCACGAGGGCACTGCGGCGAGGCCGACCACGATCCAGGCCCCGGAGCCGAGACGGCCCGGAACGCCCTGCTGGATCGCGGCGACGAGGAAGGTGCCGGCGATGATGTAGCCGATGCCCTCGAAGGTGTAGCTGGTGAGCAGAGCCACGAACCAGCGGTGCGTGCGGGGTCGTTCGGTCCGGATGGCCGCCTGGGAACTCGTCGGTTCCGGCTGCGGGGACAGGGGCCAGGCCATCGCGGCGAGGAGGGCGGCCAGGGCGGCGCAGGTCCACCAGGCGGCCTGCCAGGTGGAGGCGGCCTGCACGGCGACGACCAGCAGGCCCGACAGGGCGATGCCGGCACCCACTCCGCCGAAGGCCCAGCCGACCAGGTGGTGGGCGTGCGCACGCAGGCCGGAGAGCATCGCGCTGACGGCGATCACGAAGATCAACGCGCTGGTCGCGCCCGCCACGAGGCGCAGCAGGAACCAGCCGCTGCCGTCGCGGGTGACCGGCATGAGCGCCAGCGTGCCAACCAGGACGACAAAGGAGCCACGGAGGACGGCGGTCGAGCGTACGAGGGGGCGGGTGCGGCGATGCCGGCCAGGGCGCCTGCGAGGTAGCCGATGAAGTTGGCGGTCGCCAGGTCGGCTCCGAGCGCGGAGGTGAGTCCGGCCTGGGCGTGCATGAGGGGAAGGATCGGGGTGTAGACGAACCGGCCGATTCCCTGTCCCGCGGCGAGCGCGGCCGCCGCCTGGGCCACGATCGTCCAGGGAGACGGCGTTCGCGGACGGGGCGGGGCTGATGACTGCACGGTCCTGGGCACCTTCCTGGTGGCGTTCTCTGGGCGCCCTTGACGCTAGGGACCGCCTGTCACGCTGTGAAATGCCGGTTAAGGTGCCTCTATGCATGGCGGGCATGGATGCCGGGAAGGGGCGCGCGGAGTATGGACGTCGAACTGCGTCACCTGCGGGCCTTCGCGTCGGTGGCCCGCCATCGCTCGTTCTCCCGTGCCGCCGAGGAACTGCTGATCACACAGCCGGCACTGAGCCGAACGATCGCGCAACTGGAGGGCAACCTGAGCGTCCGCCTGGTCGACCGGTCCTCGCGGCATGTCGAACTGACCGACACCGGCGCGGAGTTCCTCCTGCACGTGGAGCGGGTGCTCGCGACCCTCGATCAAGCTCTCGCCGTCGTCAGCCACCGCATCACCCTGCGGCTCGGCTTCAGCTGGCTGCTGCCCGATCCCTGGACGCAGGAGACCGTCAGCCGCTTCGAAGAGGCCACGGGAGCGACGGTCTCCCTGACCCGGACCGACGACCCCCTCCAGGCACTGCGTCAGCGCACGCTCGACATCGCGGTGGTACGGGGCGAGATCGACGCGCCAAGAGGGGCGCGAACAGTGCACCTGTTCGACGAGCCGCGCATCGCCGTATGCTCCGAGCACTCCGACCTGACCCGTTTCGACCATCTGGACTGGACGGACGTCCAGCACTGGACCCTGGTCGTCAACACCGTCAGCGGCACGACCGGACCCTGGTCATGGCCGGTGGACCAGCGCCCCGAGAGGATCATCGAAACGACCAACTACGACGAATGGCTGGAGACGGTGGCCGCAGGCCGCGGCATCGGCATCGTCCCCGAAGTCGCGCAGCGCCGATCCCCCCACCCCGCCGTGCGCTTCGTGCCTCTCACCAACGCACCGGCGAGTCCGGTCAGTCTCGTCCACTTCCCCGACGCCCGGCGAACGTTGATCCGCCGGTTCCTGGAGGCCGCGGTACCGGTCACCACCCGGCCGTGATCGAGCCCCGCGAACCGGATCTATGCCTGACACACATAGATGGGCCACGACAGGCATTTCTGCCGGACGCGGGACATCACTAGCGTCGAGGGCATGAGCGAAACCCGCACCGCAGGTCTGCCCCGACAGGAATCCGCGATCACCGTCCTGGGCGGCCCCACCGCCGTGATCGACCTCGGTGGACTGCGCATCGTCAGCGATCCGACCTTCGACGAGGCGGGCCCGCACGGGTACCTCACCAAAACGGCGGACACCGCCGTCGACGAGGACGCCGTGGGTCCGGTCGACCTCGTTCTGGTCAGCCACGACACGCATCCCGACAACCTCGACGAGCGCGGCCGCGCGTTCGCGAAGGCCGCCCCGTTGGTCCTCACCGGCCCTCTGGCCGCCGGACGGCTGGGCGCGCCGGCCGTCGGGCTCACACCGTGGTCCAGCCACTCGGTTCCCCGACCGGACGGCGGCGGCGATCTGACCGTGCTGGCGGTTCCCGCGGTCCACGGCCCCGAGGACGGCGAGCGCGACGCCGACGGGAACGTCAACTGCGAGGTCACCGGGTTCGTGCTCTCCGGGCAGGGACTGCCCACCGTGTACGTGAGTGGCGACAACGCCTCCATCCGCACGGTCGCGGAGATCTCCCGCCGGGTGCCCGACATCGACGCGGCCGTCCTGCACGTGGGAGCGGCACGCGTCCCGGCCAAGTTCGACGGGCGCCCCCTCTCACTGGACAGCCGCGCCGCCGCTGCCGCAGCGGCCGTCCTGGGTACGGACACCGTCATCCCGGCCCACTACGACGCCTGGGCCCACTTCACCGAGGGACTGGCGGAGATCGAACTGGCCTTCCACGAAGCCGGCCTGTCCTCCCTGCTGCGGGCCGCACCACACGGAACGTGGGTGCCACTCAAGCGCTGATCCGCCCTCCCCACACACGCATCAGCAACAAGACGAACGAGGAAAGACACATGCCTTTCGTACGGATCGATCTCATCCGCGGACGCCGTCCCGAGGAGCTCAGGGCCATCGCAGACGCGACGCATCAGGCGCTCCTTGATGTGCTGCACATCCCCGAGCGGGACAGGTTCCAGGTCATCACCGAGCACGACGCCGATCACGTCATCGCCCTCGACGCCGGCCTCGGCTTCGAGCGCAGCGACCGGCTGGTGATGATCCAGATCTTCACCCAGTCCGGACGTACCACCGAAGTCAAACAACGCCTCTTCCACACCGTCGCCAAACAGCTGGAGCCCCTCGGCATCAGCGGTGAGGACGTCTTCATCAGCATCGTCGAGAACGGCCCTCAGGACTGGTCGTTCGGCTTCGGCCGCGCCCAGTACACCGAGGGCGACCTGGCCGTGCCCAGCCGCTGACACCATTCGCCCTACGACCGGCCGCAGGTATGCTCCTGCCCACGGGCCCATGTGGAGGTCGACGTGGAACTCTCCGACCTGCGGATCTTCCTGGCTGTCGCGCGCACGCACGGCATCACCAAGGCCGCACAGGAACTGCACACCGTGCAGTCGAACGTCAGCGCGCGCATCCACGCGCTGGAGAAGCAGATGGGCGCCCCGCTGTTCCGTCGGCACGCGCGGGGCGTTGCGCTGACGAACGCGGGCGAACAACTGCTGCCGTACGCCGAGCGCATCAGCAGGCTCGTCGACGAGGCACAGCAGGTCATCGGTGACGAGACCGATCCGTGCGGTCCGCTGCGCATCGGGTCCATGGAGACCACGGCGGGCCTTCGACTGCCCACGGTGCTGGCGGCCTTCGCCGAGGACTGTCCCCGCGTCGACTTCTCACTGATCACCGGGCCGACCGAACAGCTGATCCGGGATGTGTTGGAATACCGGCTCGACGGCGCGCTGGTCAACGGCCCTGTGCGGCAACCCGACCTGGTGGAGACCCCGGTGTTCGAGGAGCGTCTCGTCCTCGTCACGGCGCGCCGCGTCACCGATCTCAACGCCGTCATGCGCGACCCCAAGATCCTTGTCTTCCGCAGCGGCTGCTCCTACCGCAGGCGCTTGGAGAGCATCCTGCAGGCGCGGGGCGCCGTCGGCGTTCGTTGCATGGAATTCGGAACGCTGGAGGGCATCCTCGGCTGCGTCGGTGCGGACATGGGCCTGACTCTGCTGCCCGCCGCGGTGGTCGAGCGGTACATCTCCCGCGAGCATGTGCGTGTGCACGAGCTGCCGGAGGATGAGGCTCGCGCGCAGACCGTCTTCGTCCAGCGCGTCGACGCACCGCCGTCGCCAGCTCTGGCACGGTTCCTCACACATGCACGGGCGATGCAGCAGACGCCTCCCGTCCTGCGGATGGTCGGGGGCTCCTCCGTGGCCACGGGCTAGTGTTGAACCTCGGGCGCGCCGAACTGCCCTCCACGAAGGGGCAGTTCGGGCTCTCTCCCCGGTGATCGACGGACGACGAGTGGTGGTCCGCGTGCTGGTGCGCGCACGGTGTGTCCCACACGCGGACCTCTGGCTACAAGTCAAAGCCCCAGTCGAGGAGTTGGCCGGCAGACGGGAACAATTCCGCTGCCGATATGCGCGGCGCGCCTGTCTCGCCATACGGACCCGTGCCTGCTGGTGGGCATAGCGCTGACCACCCCGGGCGTACGCCTCGCCATGATCGGCATCAACGACCTCGCTCCGCATCGACGGCACCGAAATGTGGCTGTGCAAGCGTCCGGGCGTCGGGTCCGGAGGCCACGCGCTTCCCTACTGCAATGGCTCCACCGAGGGTTCAACGCTGCGCTGATTCACCCCCCGGCCGCCTGTTGGCCATCGGAAAGTTCTCTGACGGTGATGGCAGCCATCGCAAGCAATCGTTGGATCTGAAATCTCGGCGAACCTACTGTCCCCTTAACGCCGCACCGCCCACGCACCAACGGGCGGATGCCTGGACGAAGAGGACTTCGCCTTGCTGACAACGCGCCTTACCCACGCCTTCGGAATCGAACACCCCGTCGTACTCGCCCCCATGGACCTCGTCTCCGGGGCCCGGCTCGCCACCGCGGTGACCACCGCGGGCGGACTGGGCCTGATCGGCGGCGGCTATGGCGACGGAGAGTGGCTGAAGCGGGAGTTCGCCGCCGCGGGCGACACCCGGGTCGGGTGCGGCTTCATCACCTGGAGCCTGGCCCTCCACCCCGAGCTGCTCGACATCGCCCTGGAACACCAGCCGGCCGCGGTCATGCTGTCCTTCGGTGACCCGGTGCCCTTCGCGGATCGGATCCGCGCCGCGGGCGTACCGCTGCTGTGCCAGATCCACACCCTGGAGCAAGCCCGCCAGGCCCTCGATGCCGGAGCGGACGCCGTCGTCGCGCAGGGCGGGGAGGCCGGCGGGCACGGCGTGGGAACGCGGTCGACGTTCACCCTCGTCCCCGATGTCGCGGACCTGATCGCCGACCGCGCCCCGGACACGCTCCTGCTCGCCGCGGGAGGCGTGGCAGACGGTCGCGGGCTCGCCGGCGCGCTCGCCCTCGGAGCGGACGGGGTCCTCGTCGGCACCCGCTTCTGGGCGACGGAGGAAGCCGTCGTCCCGGCCCGCGCCCACGCCCGAGCAGTGACCGCCGCCGGCGACGAGACCATCCGCACCAGCGTCTACGACATCGTGCGCAGCTACGACTGGCCCGTCGAGTACAACGGCCGCGTGCTGCGCAACCGCTTCATCGACCGCTGGCACGGGCGCGAGACGGAGCTGGCCGCACAACTGGCCGACGCGGCCGCAGAGTTCAAGGACGCCGTCTCCCAGCAGGACTTCGACATCGCGAACATGATCGTCGGCGAAGGAGTGGGCCTGGTCCACGAGATCCTGCCGGCTGGGGAAGTGGTGCGCAGGATGGCGCAGGACGCCGCCGCGCGCCTCGGCCGATGGGCTCCGCAGACCGCCGCCGTCGGCGGCTGAGCCCGGCTCTTGACGCTGCGTGTAACGCGATCGGGGCCACCGCCCCCTTGCTCGCCCTGAGTTCTTCCGCCCGTCTTCTGCACTCACGTGACACGCCGTACCGGCGTCGGGAAGGATCACCATGTCCAGTCCCCAGCCCCTGCAGACCTCTCCGAAAGAACTGCGCCGCATCATCGCCGCGTCCAGCACCGGCACGCTCATCGAGTGGTACGACTTCTTCGTCTACGGCAGTCTCGCCGTCGTCTTCTCCGGCTTCTTCTTCCCCACCGGCGAATCAAGCCTCGCGCTGCTGGTGAGTGTGGCGGCGTTCGGCACCGGCTTCGTCGTCCGCCCCCTCGGGGCCCTGTTCTTCGGCAGGCTCGGCGACCGGGTCGGCCGTAAGAAGACTTTCCTCGCCACCCTCGTCGTCATGGGCGCGGCCACCACACTCATCGGCTGTCTCCCGAAGTACGACACCATCGGTACGGCGGCCCCCGTACTGCTGGTCCTGCTGCGGTTGCTGCAGGGCTTCGCGGTGGGAGGCGAGTACGGCGGCGCAGCCACCTACGTCGCCGAGCACTCCCCCGCGGACCGCAAAGGCACCTACACGAGCTTCCTGCAGACCACGGCCACGCTCGGGCTGCTGCTGTCCATCGGTGTCGTCGTCGCCTGTCGGCTGCTGCTGGGCGAGGACGCGTTCACCGCCTGGGGCTGGCGACTGCCCTTCCTGCTCTCCGCCGTCCTCGTCGGTCTCTCCCTCAGGATGCGGCTGAAGCTGCACGAGTCGCCTGTGTTCACCCGCATGCAGGCACAGGGCACCCTCTCCAAGGCGCCCGTCCGCGAGACCCTGGGCAACCCCAAAGCCCTCGCTCTCGTCCTCGTCGTCCTGTTCGGCCTGACCTCCGGGCTGGGAGCGATCTGGTACACCAGCCAGTTCTACGCTCTGTACTTCCTGCAGAGCGTGCTGAAGGTGGACTTCCTCACCACCAACGTCTGCATGGCCGTCGCGCTGGTGCTGGGCACCCCTTCCTACCTCCTGTTCGGCCGACTGTCCGACCGGTACGGCAGGCAGCGCGTCATCGTGGCGGGCCTGGCCTTGTCGGCCGTCAGCTTCCTGCCCCTGTACGCGTGGATCCGCGAAGCCGCCGCGCACCGGTCATGGGCGCAGGTGGTCGTGGCGGTGACACTGCAGATCGTGTTCAGCGCCATGGTGTACGCGCCGACAGCCGCTTACCTGACCGAGCTGTTCCCGCCCCGGATCCGTTACACGGGGCTGTCGGTGTCGTACCACCTCGGAGCGGGTGTCTTCGGCGGGTTCATGCCGCTCATCGCGCTCTCGCTCACCGCATCGACCGGCAACCAGCTCGCCGGTGTGGCCTACCCCATCGCCGTGGCCGCCGTCTCCACCGTGGTCAGCCTGACGCTGCTGCGCGGCGGCCGGGACAACAAGCTCGTGCGTGCCGTGTGGAACCAGCTCGGCACGCCCGATCGGGCGGACTCGCCCGAGCCCGCCCCCACCGGGTGATCCAGACCAGTGCCCGCCTACCTGACGCGGCGGGCGCTGCCACGGGGTTCCGCCACCCACCCCTATGTGGCGGAACCCCGCCCCCCACCTCACAAGGACCCCCGTCGCTGTATGCCCCTCACCGCAACCACTGATCACTTATCCCGTTCAAGGAGTCCCCCCGTGCCTCGTTTCCGCAGATCCCGCATCGCCCTGATCGCGACCGTCGTCGCCACCACCGCCGTCACCGCCGCGTGTTCCAAGCGCACTGACTCCACCGGCTCGCACTCCAGCGGATCCTCCGGCCGCAAGCTCCACGTGATCGTCGTGTCCGGTCCGCTGAGCGACCCGTTCTTCGGCGCGATGAAGACCGGCGCCGACAACGCGGGCAAGGAGCTGAACGTCTCCACCGAGTACGTCAGCCCGACCTCGACCGACGCCTCCGGCCCGACGCTCGCCAGGCTCATGCAGGCGGCCATAGCGAAGAAGCCGGACGCCATCGTCGTGGGCAACTTCTTCCCCGCCGCCCAGAACCCCGAGATCAAAGCCGCGGTCAAGGCCGGTATCCCGGTGGTCGTCGTCAACTCCGGCGAGTCGGACTGGAAGCAGGACGGCGCCCTCGCCTTCGTCGGCATCGAGCCGGTGGTCGCCGGCACCAGGTCGGGCGAGCGGTCGGCCAAGCTCGGCGTGAAGAAGGGACTGTGCGTCAACACGGTCCCGGGCAACCCCGCCCTGGAGCAGCTGTGCAAGGGCTACACCGACACGCTCAAGAAGAGCGGCGGCACGGCGAGTGAACTGCGCATCCCGTACCAGGACGCGACCAACCCGACCAAGGTCACCCAGGCCATCGAGGGCGCGCTCAAGGCCGACAAGAGCATCGACGGCGTGTTCACGACGGGTTCCATCGTCGCGGAGAGTGCGCTGACCGCAGCGAACGACATCGGCCGCAAGCTGGTCATCGGCAGCGGTGACCCGTCCACCAAGGTCCTCAAGGACATCGAGGCGGGCAAGATCCAGTACGCCATGGACCAGCAGCCCTACCTCCAGACCTACTACGGCGTCCTGATCGCCAAGCAGTACGTGCAGTACCAGATCTCCCCCTCCGGCACGGTCCTCACCGGTCCCCTCGTCATCGACAAGGACAGCGCGGCCGCCGTACTGAAGATCAACGAGACGTACCAGGGCATCCGCGGTGCCGCCTGAGACGCCGCATCAGACTTCCAGTTTCAGGAGAGCGCAGTCATGACCATCGACCAAGCGGCTGCCGCACCCGCAGTGCCGGACGAGCAGAGCGAACCCCTCGGCCGTTCACTGATCGCACGCACGGCACGCCGCCCGGAGTTCGGCGCGCTCATCGGCGCCGTCGCCGTGTACGTCTTCTTCCTGGTGACCGCGTCCGGCTCGGGCTTCACCAGCGTGGACGGCACCGCGAGCTGGCTGGACACCGCAGCCGAACTGGGCGTGGTCGCCACCCCGGTCGCCCTGCTCCTCATCGCAGGCGAGTTCGACCTGTCGATCGGCTCGGTCGTCGGCGCCACCTCGGCGATCGTGGCCATCGGCAGCGGGACGTACACCATGCCCCAGTGGGCATCGATCCCCCTCGCGATCGGCTTCGGCCTGGCGGTGGGGCTGGTCAACGGCCTCGTCGCCACCCGCACCAACCTCCCCTCCTTCATCGTCACCCTGGCGAGTTCGCTGGTCGTCGGCGGCGGCGCGCTGGGCCTCAGCCGCGCCCTGTCCGGGAGCACGGCCGTGACGCTGGCACCGGAGCCGAGCGTGCAGGCGGTGTTCGGCTCCAAGGCAGGGCAGTTCCAGGTGTCCATCGTGTGGTGGCTGGCGATCACCGTCGTGGCCTGGTGGGTGTTGACCCGTACCCGCACGGGCAGCTGGATCTACGCCACCGGCGGGGCCCCCGACGTGGCCCGGGACGCCGGTGTGCCGACCGCCCGGGTCAAGGTCGGACTCTTCATGGCCACCTCCGCCGGCGCAGCGCTCGTCGGTGTCCTGCAGACGATCGCCTACAGCGGGGGCGACGTCACCCGTGGCTCCAGCTTCATCTTCGACGGCGTGATCGCCGCCGTGATCGGCGGTGTGCTCCTGCAGGGCGGCTACGGCTCCACCGTCGGCGTCCTGCTGGGCACGGCGACCTACGGCATCGTCAGCATCGGCATCTTCTACACCGGTTGGAACACCGACTACGCCCAGCTCTTCCTCGGCGCTCTGCTGCTGGTCGCGGTGATGGCGAACAACTACTTCCGCAAGCTCGCACTGAGCGGCAGGTGACCTTCATGACGACCACCACGACCGACCATTCCCTCATCGAACTCCGGGGCGTCACCCAGCGGTTCACCGGCGTGACCGCCGTCGCCGATGTCTCGCTCACCGTCCGCCCCGGCCAGGTGCTCTGTCTCCTCGGGCACAACGGCGCCGGCAAGTCCACCCTCATCAAGATCCTTTCCGGGGTGTACACACCGACCGAGGGCACCCTGTCCATCGACGGCGAACCCGTCACCCTCGGCGGCCCGCGAGACGCCCTGGACCGCGGCATCGCCACCGTCCATCAGGGCGCGGGCACGGTCCCGCTGATGAGCGTGGCCCGCAACTTCTTCCTCGGCGCCGAACCCACCAAGGGCCGCGGCCTGTTGCGCCGCTTCGACGCCGCGACGGCGGGGCGCATCGCCCTGGAGGAGATCCGGCAACTGGGCATCCGGCGCATCCGGGACGCCGACCAGTTGGTGGGCACCATGTCCGGCGGTGAGCGCCAGGCCCTCGTCATCGCCCGCGCCCTGCACTTCGGCGCCCGGGTGCTGATCCTGGACGAACCTACCTCGGCGCTCGGCGTCCGCGAGGCCGAGATCGTCCTGCAGGCCGTGGAGTCGGCGCGGGACCGCGGAGTCGCCGTCGTGCTGATCACCCATCAGGCCCACCACGCCCTGCGGGTCGGCGACCACTTCGCCGTCCTCGCCCACGGCCGGCTCGTCGCCTCCTTCGCGCGAGGCGAGATGGAGGCGGCCGAGGTCATCGACCTGATGGCGGGCGGCACGGTGATGCAGGAACTGGAGCGCAAGCAGGCATGAGCACGAGGTACCAGGCGGTGGCGACGGCATCCGGCTACACGTCGCCCCGATTCTCGGGCGTCCAGGACGCCTTCGAGAGCAATCTCCGCAACGGCGACGACCTCGGCGCGTCCGTCGCCGTCTACCACCACGGCGAGCTGGTCGTGGACCTGTGGGGCGGCGTCCGGGACACCAGCGGGACGTCGTACCCCGAGGACGCGCTGCACGTCGGGTACTCCACGACCAAGGGCGTCATGGGCCTGGTGCTCGCCGGCCTGGTCGACACGGGCGAGGTGGATCTCGATGCGCCCGTGTCGGCCTACTGGCCGGAATTCGGGGCCGGGAAGGAGGGGCTCCTGGTCCGTGAACTGGCCTCCCACCGAGCCGGCCTGCCCGCCTTCGACGAGCCGGTGACCGCAGCCGACCTCGCCGACTGGGACGGGTGCGTGCGGCGGCTGGCCCGACAGGAGCCGGCGTGGTACCCGGGCATCCGGCACGGCTACCACGCCCTGACTCTCGGCTACCTGGTCGGCGAGGTCGTACGACGCGCGAGCGGCAAGAGCGTGGGCGCCCTGCTCCGTGAGCGGTTCGCCCAGAGCGCAGACCTTCAGGCATGGATCGGTCTGCCCACCGAGCACAACCACCGTGTCGTCACATACCTGGAGGCCTCTCCCACGCCGGGAATCGGCGCCTGCCTGGCCACGGCCGCCGAGGCGCCGGGCACGCTCACCCACGCCACCTTCAACAACCCCGTCATCACAGCGGATCTCTTCAACGATCCCGCGCTGTGGCGTCCCGAGATCCCCGCCGCCAACGGTGTCTTCGACGCGAGGTCACTTGCCCGGCTCTACTCCAGCGTGGTCGACGGCCCGTTGCGGGCCATCTCCCCCAGCACTGTGGACCGGGTCCGCCGGCAGCAGGTCCACGGGCCCGATCAGGTCCTGGTCGACCAGCCCACCCGCTTCGGCACCGTCTTCGAGCTGTCGAACCCGCGTCAGCCCATGCTCGGCCCCGGCTCGTTCGGCCATGACGGCCTCGGCGGACACCTGGCCTTCGCCCACCCGGAATCCGGTATCGCGTTCGCCTTCCTCACCAACCGGGCCATCCCCGACCCCACACCGCACACCCGGCTGTGGCGCCTGCTGTCGGCGGTGACCGCGGCGCTGTGACGAGTGTGCAGTTCCTTGGGTCAGTTGGTCGACGCCGGACCGGGCGGAAGGTGCACCGTCATGATCAGATGACAGGTCTCGGTGCCGGCACCGCGGTAGGTGTGCGGGGCGTCGCCGTCGAAGGTGGCGGTCTGGCCGGCTTCGACGGTGTGCTCGCTGCCGTCGACGACCAGTGTCATCCGGCCGGAGATGACGCTGACCGTCTCCACGACCCCGGCCTGGTGGGGATGGCTGGGATAGTCCTCACCCGGCTCCAGTCGCCAACGCCACACCTCGACCGGAGCCGGCCCCGAGGTCGTCAGCACGAGCCGGGCCTCGCCACCCCGCTCGCCCGTCCACAGGGGCGCCACGGCATCGGCCGTGACGACGCGGACACGCCCTTCGGGCGAGCCCTGCATCAGGGCGGACACCGAGATGCCCAGGGTGTCGGCCAGCCGGACCAGGGTGGCCAGGTTGGGGTTGCCCTGGGCTTTCTCCAGTCCCACGAGGGCGCCCTTGCTGACCTGGGCGCGGCGGCTGAGTTCGTCCAGGGACAGGCCCGCGCGCATGCGTGCCGCCCGGACGTTGTGCGCGACCGTTCGCAGCGCTGCGGCTGTCTCCGTCACCTGGCCACCTTCCTTACCGTCGGACATTCCACTGCACCGCACGGTCGATCGGTTGTGACCTTCGGTCGATTCAATGTACGGTGTGGTCGTTCCACTGAATGGTAAGGGATTGTGCTGTGATCGCTCTGCTGCTGGCCCTGGGCAGCTCACTCGCGTACGGATGCGCCGACTTCCTCGGCGGGCTCGGCGCCCGGAAAGCCCATGTGCTGCGTACGGTGATGATCGCCGCCCCGGCCAGCCTCGCGGTCGAGCTGCTGTTGTGGCCACTGCTCGGCGCCTCCTTCAGCCCCGGCGCCCTGGGCTGGGGTGCCGCCTCGGGCGTCGCCTCGGCCGCCGCGTTCGCCCTGCTCTACCGCACTCTGGCGATCGGCCCGATGAACGTGCTGTCACCCGTGACCGCGCTGGTGTCCGCCGCGCTGCCGGTGGGTGTCGGACTGCTGCAGGGGGAGGAGTTGACCGCCGCCGGGGTGATGAGGCTGCCGCTCGCCCTCGTGGCCGTCGTCCTGGTCAGCGCCGGAGACGGCGCCGGCTCGGCCCGCCCCTCTCGTACGGCGCTGCTGCTGGCCTTCGGCGCGGGAGCCGCCATCGCCCTGCAGCTGGTCTTCCTGCACCAGGCACCGTCCGACAGCGGGGTCGCCCCGCTGATCGTGGGCCGGGCCGTTTCCTCCGCCGTCACCCTGGCCGCGGCCGGGCTGATGCGCCGCAGGCTGGGCCCCGAGCGGCCCGCGTACGCGCTGTCGGCGACCGCCGGCGTGCTGGACTCGGTCGCGAACCTACTGTTCCTGCTCGCCGCCCGCAGCGGAGACCTCACCGTCGTCGCCGTCATCACCGCCCTCTACCCGGCCGGCACCGTCCTGCTCGCCCGTGGCGTGCTCGCCGAACGCATACACCGCGCCCAGCTCACCGGCCTCGGCACCGCCGCCGTCGCCGTCAGCCTGCTCGCCCTGACCTGAGCAGGCTCGCACAACCAAGGAGAAGAGCATGCTGATCCACCCCTGGGACGCCGGCCTGGACGAGGCGGAGTGGCAGACCTGGATCGCCGACGGCCACGACTTCGGGCAGCTCAGCGTCAACGGCCTGCCGGGCCACCCGCCCATGGTGGTCCCCACCCACTTCACCTGCGACGGGACACATCTCCTGGTCCACCTCGCCAAGCCCAACCCGGTCTGGAAGGCGATCGAGCAGGACCCGAACGTCGCCTTCACCGTCATCGGCGACTACGCCTTCATCCCCGGCCCCTGGCGGGCCAAGCCCGGCATCCCGCCCACCGCCGGCGTCCCCACGAGCTACTACGCCGCCGTCCAGTTCACCTGCCGCGCCGAGATCGTCGACGACCCCGAGGCCAAGGCCGAGCTGCTGCGCCGCCAGCTGGCGCACTTCCAGCCCGACGGCGACCACGCACCCGTCGCGGTCGACGAGCCGCCGTACGGCCGGATGCTCTCGGGCATCCGCGGGTTGCGCCTCGAAGTCGCCGACGTACGGGCCAAGTTCAAGTACGACGACCACAAACCCGTCGAACACCGCAGCACCGTCGCCGAGCGCCTCACCGAGCGGGGGCAGGGCTTGGACGTGCCCACCGCACGCCAGCAGCTGCGCCGCCTCGACAGCATCGGCCCCTGGAAGTCCTGACCACCCCCGCTCGCAGGAAACGGAAACGCCGCCCATGCCCGCCTTCCGCATCGCCCCCGCCGTCGCCGAAGCCTTCCCCGACACCCTGATCGCCCTGGTCACCGCCACCGGCCTGCGCGGCCGCGAGTCCTGGCCGCACACCGCCGCCGCCGTGGAGGAGCTGGAACGGCAGCTCGCCGACGGCACCTGGCAGCCCGCCGACGAGACCGACCCCCGCATCGAGGCCTGGCACACCGCCTACCGCTCCTTCGGCACGAACCCCCGCCGGATCCGCCCCAGCGTCGACGCGCTCGGCCGCCGTCTCGCCAAGAAGGGGAGCCTGCCGCGCATCAACCCGGCCGTCGACTCCTACAACGCCGTCTCGGTACGGCACGGCCTGCCCGCCGGCGCCTTCGACCTCGAGCACGTCACCGGCGACGTCGACATCCGCCACGCCGACGGCACCGAGTCCTTCACTCCACTCGGCGAACCCGACACCGTCGAACACCCCAAGCCCGGCGAGATCATCTACGCCGACACCAGCGGCGTCCTGACCCGCCACTGGAACCACCGAGACGCCCACCGCACCCGCGTCACCGAGGACTCCACCCACGTCGCCTTCGTCATCGAAACCCTCCACGCAGACCGCGACGGCGATCTCCTCAAGATCGCGGCCGACGAACTGCAGGGCCTGCTCGCCCCGCACGCCGAACAGACCGCCGTGCGCTTCATCAGCCCGGCGCAACCCGAGGCAACAGCCTGAGATCCCAGAGGCCTCGGCCACAGGAACGCGAACCGACCGCAGCGAATCGAGGGACTTCCATGCCGAATTCGAGCACGCGACCGTCCGGGCCCGATAAGCATGACCCGGCCACGCTCGCGTTCCAGACCCAGGCGGTGCACTGCGGGAACCAGGCTGACGTCGGCACGGGCGCGATCCGTATGCCGATCATCATGGCGAATTCCTACACCCTGCCCGAGGACCCGTTCACGCTCGACGCGGACAACCCCGACCTGCTGGTCTACACGCGTGAGTCCGGCGCGAACCAGCTCGGGCTGCAGACCAAACTCGCCGTCCTGGAGGGCGGCGAGGACGCGGTGGTACTGGCCAGCGGCGTGGCGGCACTGCACGCCGTGTTCTTCACCCACCTTCGCGCAGGGGACCACGTCATCGTCTCCGACGTCACGTACAGCGCGGTGTGGCGGCTGTTCGCAGAGCTGCTGCCGGTCAAGTCCGGCATCGAGGCGACGTTCGTCGACGTCACCGATCTTGACGCCGTCCGTGCTGCGATGCGTCCCACCACCCGGATCATCCACACCGAGGTCATCGCCAACCCGACGGTGAAGACAGCCGACATCCAGGCCCTGGCCGACGTCGCCCATGACGCAGGCGCGCTGCTGACCGTGGACTCCACCTGCACGCCGCCGCCCCTGTTCCGCCCGCTCGCGCACGGTGCCGACCTGGTGGTGCACTCCCTGACCAAGTACATCAACGGGCACGGCGACGCCATGGGCGGCGCCGTCATCGGGCCGCGGGAGCTGATCCACCCGATCAAGTCCGATGCCATGATCAACGTGGGCGCCACCATCTCCCCGTTCAACGCCTGGCTGATCTCACGAGGTTCCATCACGCTGCCGCTTCGCCTGCGTCAGCACCTCGCGGGTGCCCAGCGTGTGGCGGAGTTCCTGGAAAGCGACCCCCGCGTCCTGCACGTCGCCTATCCGGGGCTTGCCTCGCATCCGCAACACGAGCTCGCCGAGCGGCAGTTCGGCGGTCAGGGCTTCGGCGCGCTGATCGCTTTCGCTCTGGACGCCGATCACGACACCCGCAACGCCTTCGTCAACAGCCTGCGGCTGATCTCCTCCGCGGTGTCCCTGGGCCACGACGAGACGCTCATCGTCTACGAGGACGCTCCTGCCGGCCGCGCCGCCATGTTCCCCGAGGTGTTCCGCACCCACGGCTTGCTGCGGCTGGCCGTGGGACTCGAGGACCCCGCCGACCTGATCGCAGACCTGGCCGCAGCCCTGGACACCGCGGTGCCCGCGCGCTGACCCACTTACCAGGGGCAGGCCACGAGCTGGCACCTCTCAGCCCGCCGCAATGCCACCGTCACCACTGCGGCTCCGGTGACCGCCCGCCCGATCGGTCGCAGCAATCCGTTCCTACCGCCGACGCCAGGGCAGCGTCTCCTCATCGCGTCAACGCGTCGAACTGCGCGCGTCGTCGCAGCGGTCCATGTAGCCCACCTGCCGGCTGAAGGTGGAGCACCGCGTGAGTGAGCCGGCCGCGGGCGGTCCTTGCTTGAACTTTCAAACTAAACGGCGTAGCGTGATCCACACCGAAACGTTTGAACTCTCAAACGATTGCTTGCTTCAGGAAGGCAGCACAACGCCATGCAGTACAGGAACAAGCTGATCGGCGCGGCCATCGCCACCGCCCTGGCCCTCACCGCCGTCACCACGACCGCCATGGCCGACACCACCACTCACCGGCACTCCACCGCCGGCGAGCAGAACCAGCTCCAGGCCCTCCACAAGGCGGCCGTGGCCGAAGGGGGCAAGGTCACCGTCTACATGGGCGGCGACGCCCCCGGCCAGTGGGACAACCTGGCCGCCGCGTTCCACCAGCAGTTCCCGGACGTCCAGCTGCACCTGGTCACCGACCTGAGCAAGTACCACGACGCCCGCATCGACAACCAGCTCGCCACCGGCCACCTCGTCGCCGACGCCGCGATCCTCCAGACCACCCAGGACTTCGACCGCTGGAAGAAGCAGGGAGACCTGCTCAAGTACAAGCCGGTCGGCTGGGACAAGGTCTTCACCAACGCCAAGGACAAGGACGGCTACTACACCGGCGTCTTCTACGGCGCCTTCTCCTACATCGTCAACACCAAGCAACTCCCCACCAAGCCAAGCGACTTCAAGGCCACGGACCTGCTCAAGCCCGTCTTCAAGAACAAGTTGATCCTGACCTATCCCAACGACGACGACGCCGTCCTCTTCGGCTACCGGCAGATCGTCGACAAGTACGGGTGGAACTACCTGGCCCACCTCATCAAGCAGAACCCCAAGCTGATCCGCGGGGTCCCGGGCTCGGCCGCCGGGGTGGCGAGCGGCGACTACCTCGCCTCCATCGCCGTCGGCGGCGACGCCCGCCCCAACGGCACCCAGGTCTTCTCCAACTCCGAGCGCTTCAACTCCTGGGCCCAGCGCGGCGCCATCTTCAAGCGCGCACCGCACAAGGCCGGCGCCAAGCTCTTCCTGAGCTGGCTCGACTCCCAGGCGGTGCAGAAGAACGCCATCGCCACCTGGACCTGGTCCGTCCGCAAGGACGTCGCCCCGCCGACCGGCCTCAAGCCTCTGGCCTCCTACAACAACACCAACCCCGACGCCTTCGCGAAGTTCATGAGCGACCGCGGCGCCGTCGAGCGCTTCCGCTCCCAGGTCGAGCTCTACTTCGGCCAGGTCAAGGGAACCGACCCCGGCGACCCCGACGGAGCCCTCGGACGTACGCCCGGAGCGTTCTGACCTCTGCTCCCGCCTCACCCGGAGCGGTTCCACGACGGCCACGATCCTCATGGGCGAAGGTCATCACGTCGCCTTCGCCTCCGGCGCTACGCGATGTCGAACCTGGCCGTGTGAAGGGCGCGGTCACACCGACGAGTCCACTGGTGGTCCTAGCCTGTCGGGGTGTCCTGGCCGGTGAGGTGGTCGATGAACCAGTCGCCGGTGAGCGCGTCGCGTTCGGCCGCGTGGTTGTAGAGCGTGTGCTCGCCGTCGGGCCAGATGCGGACGGTGGCGGCGACGGGGTCCGCGGCGCGCAGGAAGGGCTCCTGGTCCTCGTAGCGGGCCAGGGGGTCCTGTCCCCCGTGGAGCAGGAGCAGCGGACAGGTGATGCGGTGCTCGGCCGGGTCGAAGCGCAGGGCATGCATGACCTCGGCCACCCTGCCCGGGTCGTCGGTGCCGACCACGGCGGCCATCTGCTCACGGGCGGTACGGAATTCTGGGACCGTGGGAGCGGCCGGGGCGCCGTTGACGACCACCGCGCCGACGCGCGGGTCGGCGGCGGCCAGGTGGGCGGCGAACAGGCCGCCGAAGCTGACGCCCTGCACTCCGATCGCGCCGCCGAGGCGGGGATCGGCCTCGACCAGGTCGACGAAGCGGGCGAAGCCGTCGGTGACGCGCTCGTCGACGTACAGTCCGTGGCGCAGCCGCGACTCGCCCTGACCGGGGCCCTCCGCGAGGAGGCAGCCCAGGCCTCGTGCGGTGTAGGCGTCGGCGACCGGCAGGTATGCGGCGCCCCAGCCGCTGAGCCCGCCCCAGACGATGACGGTGGCCAGGGCCTCGCCGGTCGGCGGCAAGCACAACCAGCCGCTGAGCAGCCCGTCACGATACGGGATCTCCACCCGCTCCACGGCGGGTGCGAGAGCGGCGGTCGCTGCGGTGTGCCGGGCGTACAGATCCCGTTTCTCCGCGGTGTCGGTCTGGTGCGCCATCTGCGCGAACATCCAGGCCGCGGAGGCGAACCGGTACGCCTGCCCGGAGGTCGTGCGGTGCCCGGACTCCTCCGCCAGGCGGGCCCGTTGCAGCTGTGTCAGCGCGATGGCCGCGGCGGCGTCCTGCCACGGTGTCCCGGCCGCGGTGTCGGCGAGCAGGCGGCGGGCGTCGGCCGGGTCCATGCCGCAGTCGGTGAGCCGGGTGAAGGGCATGGCCCGGTGCTGGGCCGCCACCAGCGGTGGCAGAGGAGCCGTCCCGGGAACCGCGGGCGTCATGCGACCGCCTTGGCCGTGCCGGACAGTGCGTCGTTCAGGTCGTCCACGAGCGCGCCGAGGTCCGTGCTGTCGGCCGCCGTGCCGAACAGCACGAAGTCGGGGCGTGCCAGGTAGGCGACGGCGCCAAGCCGCTGGAGATACTCGCGGTGCCGTCCGTCGAGGTCGTCGACGGCGTCGAGGGAAATCACGGTGCAGCCCAGGCGCTCCAGCATGCCGAGGCGCTCCGGGCCGAGGGCGGCGGTGGGGTCCTCGGTGGCGATCAGCATGAAGCCGTACCCAGTGACGTCGTCGAGACGGCCGGTGCGGCCGTCGGGCAGGCGGACGCGGCCCTGCGGGGTGAGGGTGCCGACGGGGCCGCTTCCCTCGCGCAGCACGCCGTCCCGCAGGGGCGGGAAC
>NZ_WVUG01000105.1 GCF_017614965.1 Streptomyces griseorubiginosus
CACCCCACCCCCTCCACCGAGGCCGCCCAGCGCGGCGAGGAGTTCCTCGCCAAGCTCCGCGACTTCTGCGAGACCAAGGTCGACGGCGCCCTCATCGAACGCGAGGGCCGCATCCCCGACGAGGTCATCAAGGGCCTCAAGGAGATCGGCGCCCTCGGCATGAAGATCGACACCAAGTACGGCGGCCTCGGCCTCACCCAGGTGTACTACAACAAGGCCCTCACCCTTGCGGGCTCCGCCTCCCCGGCCATCGGCGTCCTGCTCTCGGCCCATCAGTCGATCGGCGTACCCCAGCCGCTCAAGTTGTTCGGCACCCAGGAACAGAAGGAACAGTTCCTGCCCCGGTGCGCCCGCACCGACATCAGCGCCTTCCTCCTCACCGAACCGGACGTCGGCTCCGACCCCGCCCGCCTCGCCACCACCGCGGTGCGCGACGGCGACGACTACGTCCTCGACGGCGTCAAACTCTGGACCACCAACGGCGTCGTCGCCGACCTCCTCGTCGTCATGGCCCGCGTCCCCAGGAGCGAGGGCCACAAGGGCGGCATCACCGCCTTCGTCGTCGAGACCAACTCACCCGGCATCACCGTCGAGAACCGCAACGCCTTCATGGGCCTGCGCGGCATCGAGAACGGCGTCACCCGCTTCCACCAGGTCCGCGTCCCCGCCGCCAACCGCATCGGCCCCGAGGGCGCCGGCCTGAAGATCGCCCTCACCACCCTCAACACCGGCCGGCTGTCCCTCCCCGCCTCCTGCGTCGCCGCCGGCAAGTGGTGCCTGAAGATCGCCCGCGAATGGTCCGCCGCCCGCGAACAGTGGGGCAAGCCGATCGCCCAGCACGAAGCCGTCGGCGCCAAGATCTCCTTCATCGCCGCCACCACCTTCGCCCTGGAGGCCGTACTCGACCTGTCCTCCCAGATGGCCGACGAGGACCGCAACGACATCCGCATCGAAGGCGCCCTCGCCAAGCTCTACGCCTCCGAGATGGGCTGGCTCATCGCCGACGAACTCGTCCAGATCCGCGGCGGCCGCGGCTTCGAGACGGCGGACTCCCTCCGCGCCCGCGGCGAACGCGCCGTCCCCGCCGAACAGGTCCTGCGCGATCTGCGCATCAACCGCATCTTCGAGGGTTCCACCGAGATCATGCACCTCCTCATCGCCCGCGAGGCCGTCGACGCCCACCTGTCCGTCGCAGGCGACCTCATCGACCCCGACAAGTCCCTCCAGGACAAGGCCAAAGCAGGCATGGGCGCGGGCGTCTTCTACGCCAAGTGGCTGCCCAAACTCGTCGCCGGACCGGGCCAACTCCCCGCCTCCTACAGCGAGTTCAAGCGGGAGGTCGACCTCTCCGTACACCTGCGCTACGTCGAACGGCACGCCCGCAAGCTCGCCCGCGCCACCTTCTACGCCATGTCCCGCTGGCAGGGGAAGATGGAGACCAAACAGGGCTTCCTCGGCCGGATCGTCGACATCGGCGCCGAACTGTTCGCCATGAGCGCCGCCTGCGTCCGCGCCGAACTCCTGCGCAGCCAGGGCGACCACGGCCGCGAGGCCTACCAGCTCGCCGACGTCTTCTGCCGCCAGGCCCGCATCCGCGTCGAGGAACTCTTCAACCGGCTGTGGACCAACACCGACGACGTCGACCGCAAACTCGTCAAGGGCGTCATGTCCGGCACCTACGCATGGCTCGAACAGGGCATCGTCGACCCCTCCGGCGAAGGCCCCTGGATCGCCGACGCCGCCCCCGGCCCCTCCGAGAAGGAGAACGTCCACCGCCCCATCGGCTGACCGAAGGAACGAAGACGCCCGGGGGGTGAGCGTGACCGAAGGGACGAAGACGCGTCCCCCTCACCCCCCGTGCGGGGGACGCGGGGGACGCGCTGTCCTCACACACCGTCCTTACGGCCACAATGGAGGAATGAGCGACAGTCCATCCCCACTCGCTGACCCGCACCTCGTCTACGACCCCGTGGCGGGCAGCGGCCCGAAGGACGTGGTGATCCTCGGCTCCACCGGGTCGATCGGCACCCAGGCCATCGACCTCGTACGGCGCAACCCCGACCGCTTCCGGGTCACCGGCCTCTCCGCCAACGGCGGCCGCGTCGCCCTCCTCGCCGAACAGGCGCACCAGCTCCGGGTACGGACCGTCGCGGTCGCCCGCGAGGACGTCGTACCCCAGCTGCGCGACGCACTCACCAGCCTGTACGGCCCCGGCGAACCGCTCCCCGAGATCCTCGCCGGACCCGACGCGGCCACCCACCTCGCCGCCGCCGACTGCCACACCGTGCTCAACGGCATCACCGGCTCCATCGGACTCGCCCCCACCCTCGCCGCCCTGGAAGCCGGCCGCACCCTCGCGCTCGCCAACAAGGAATCGCTCATCGTCGGCGGCGCCCTCGTCAAGGCCCTCGCCAAGCCCGGCCAGATCATCCCCGTCGACTCCGAACACGCCGCCCTCTTCCAGGCGCTGGCCTCCGGCACCCGCGCCGACGTACGCAAACTGGTCGTCACCGCCTCCGGCGGCCCCTTCCGCGGCCGCACCAAGGCCGACCTCGCCCGCGTGACCGTCGAGGACGCCCTCGCCCACCCCACCTGGGCCATGGGCCCCGTCATCACGATCAACTCCGCGACCCTCGTCAACAAGGGCCTGGAGGTCATCGAGGCCCACCTCCTCTACGACATTCCCTTCAGCCGCATTGAGGTGGTCGTGCACCCCCAGTCGTATGTCCACTCGATGATTGAGTTCACGGACGGATCGACGATCGCCCAGGCCACGCCCCCCGACATGCGCGGGCCCATCGCCATCGGCCTCGGCTGGCCCGAACGCGTCCCCGACGCGGCACCCGCCTTCGACTGGAGCAAGGCGTCGACCTGGGAGTTCTTCCCCCTCGACAACGACGCCTTCCCCTCGGTGAACCTCGCCCGGCACGTGGGAGAACTCGCGGGCACCGCCCCCGCGGTGTTCAATGCGGCCAACGAGGAGAGCGTCGAGGCATTCCGCGCCGGCGCGCTCCCCTTCAACGGGATCATGGAGACCGTCACGCGCGTGGTCGAGGAACACGGCACACCGCGTACGGGAACCTCACTCACCGTGTCGGACGTCCTCGAAGCGGAGACCTGGGCACGAGCCCGGGCGAGGGAACTGACGCAGACCACGGCGACCGCGGAGGCGCGTGCATGACGACCCTGATGATGATCCTCGGCATAGTCGTCTTCGCGTTCGGCCTGCTGATCTCCATCGCGTGGCACGAGCTGGGGCACCTGTCCACGGCCAAACTCTTCGGCATCCGCGTGCCCCAGTACATGGTCGGCTTCGGCCCGACCATCTGGTCACGCAAGAAGGGCGAGACCGAGTACGGCATCAAGGCCGTCCCCTTCGGCGGCTACATCCGCATGATCGGCATGTTCCCGCCCGGCGACGACGGCAAGATCACCGCACGCTCCACCTCACCCTGGCGCGGCATGATCGAGGACGCCCGCTCAGCCGCCTTCGAGGAACTGCGCCCCGGCGACGAGACCCGCCTCTTCTACACCCGCGCCCCCTGGAAGCGGGTCATCGTGATGTTCGCGGGCCCCTTCATGAACCTGATCCTCGCCGTCGCCCTCTTCCTCACCGTCCTCATGGGCTTCGGCATCTCCCAGCAGACCACCACGGTCAGCTCCGTCTCCCAGTGCGTGATCGCCCAGAGCGAGAACCGCGACACCTGCAAGAAGGGCGACCCCGCCTCCCCGGCCGCCGCCGCGGGCCTCAAGCCCGGCGACAAGATCGTCTCCTTCGACGGCGTACGGACCGACGACTGGAACAAGCTCTCCGACCTGATCCGCTCCGACCCCGGCAAGCCCGTCGCGATCGTCGTCGACCGCAAGGGCAAGGAGGTCACCCTCCACGCCACCATCGCCACCAACCAGGTCGCCAAGAAGGACTCCAGCGGCCAGATCGTCCAGGGCAAGTACGTCAGCGCCGGCTTCCTCGGCTTCAGCGCCGCCACCGGCATCGTCAAGCAGGACTTCGGCCAGTCGCTGACCTGGATGGGCGACCGCGTCGGCGACGCCGTCGACTCCATCGCCGCCCTGCCCGGCAAGATCCCCGGCCTCTGGGACGCCGCGTTCGACGGCGGCAAGCGCGCCCCCGACTCCCCGATGGGCGTGGTCGGCGCGGCCCGCGTCGGCGGCGAGATCTTCACGCTGGACGTCCCCGCCACCCAGCAACTGGCGATGTTCGTCATGCTGGTCGCCGGCTTCAACCTCTCCCTGTTCCTCTTCAACATGCTCCCGCTGCTCCCCCTGGACGGCGGCCACATCGCGGGCGCCCTGTGGGAGTCCCTCCGCCGCAACCTGGCCAGGCTCCTCAAGCGCCCGGACCCGGGCCCCTTCGACGTGGCGAAGCTGATGCCGGTGGCTTATGTGGTGGCGGGGATCTTTGTTTGCTTTACGCTTCTGGTCCTTGTGGCGGACGTCGTTAACCCGGTGAAAATCACGTAGCCATGAGGAGTTCGCGGCGGCCCGGAGCCATCGGTTCCGGGCCGTCTTCGTTTGAGTGTGTTTAGGAGCGGGATGTGCTCGGGCCTGGGCGGGTGCCGTAATCTCGAAGCCTGGAGCCCGTTGTTCCGGGACCGGATCTTGATCCACGACTTGGGGTTGCACAGCAGATGACTGCGATTTCTCTCGGCATGCCGTCCGTTCCGACCAGGGTTGCCGAGCGTCGGAAGAGCCGGCAGATCCAGGTCGGGTCCGTGGCGGTGGGCGGTGACGCGCCCGTGTCCGTGCAGTCCATGACCACGACCCGTACCTCCGACGTCGGCGCGACCCTGCAGCAGATCGCCGAGCTGACGGCGTCCGGATGCCAGATCGTGCGGGTGGCGTGCCCCACGCAGGACGACGCGGACGCGCTCGCGACGATCGCCCGCAAGTCGCAGATCCCGGTCATCGCCGACATCCACTTCCAGCCGAAGTACGTCTTCGCGGCCATCGAGGCCGGCTGCGCCGCGGTGCGGGTGAACCCCGGGAACATCAAGCAGTTCGACGACAAGGTCAAGGAGATCGCGCGGGCCGCCAAGGACCACGGCACGCCGATCCGGATCGGGGTCAACGCCGGCTCGCTCGACCGGCGGCTGCTGCAGAAGTACGGCAAGGCGACGCCCGAGGCGCTGGTGGAGTCCGCGCTGTGGGAGGCCTCGCTCTTCGAGGAGCACGACTTCCGGGACATCAAGATCTCGGTGAAGCACAACGACCCGGTCGTGATGATCGAGGCGTACAAGCAGCTCGCCGCGCAGTGCGACTACCCGCTCCATCTCGGGGTGACCGAGGCGGGGCCGGCGTTCCAGGGCACGATCAAGTCGGCGGTCGCCTTCGGCGCGCTGCTCTCGCAGGGCATCGGCGACACGATCCGGGTCTCGCTGAGCGCTCCTCCCGTCGAGGAGGTCAAGGTCGGCAACCAGATCCTGGAGTCCCTGAACCTCAAGCAGCGGGGCCTGGAGATCGTGTCGTGTCCGTCCTGCGGGCGCGCGCAGGTGGACGTGTACAAGCTGGCGGAGGAGGTCACGGCGGGGCTCACGGGGATGGAGGTTCCGCTGCGGGTGGCCGTCATGGGGTGTGTCGTCAACGGTCCGGGTGAGGCGCGTGAGGCCGACCTCGGTGTCGCGTCCGGCAACGGCAAGGGGCAGATCTTCGTCAAGGGCGAGGTCATCAAGACCGTCCCCGAGTCGAAGATCGTGGAGACCCTCATCGAGGAGGCCATGAAGCTGGCCGAGCAGATGGAGGAGGCCGGAGTCGCGTCGGGCGAGCCCGAGGTGTCGGTCAAGGGTTGACGCGGAGCGGCCAGTGGTCGGCCGGCTGTTTCCCGTCGGCTGCGTGGATCGTCGTGGCTGGTCGCGCAGTTCCCCGCGCCCCTGGGGGGCGCGTCTGCCCTGCGCGGTGTCATCAGCCCGTCCTCTCCTGCCCGGCCATGGCCGAACCGCGCGTCCCGCACCGTCACCACCCGCACGGGATCTTCCCCGCCCCGCTCCCCACCGCTAGCTTCTCCCCAGAAGCCGTCGTCGTCGAGAAAGCGCTCCCTCGGGCCTTCTCGGGACCGACCGGAGGGAGAGCCCGATGGCCATGGCGGAACCCCGGCGGGTGCGGGAACCCCGGTCGGCTCGCAGTGGCGGGCGGGCCAAACGCGTCACCATCGCGGATGTGGCCCGCGCGGCCGACGCCTCCGTATCGACCGTCTCCCGGGTGCTCAACGGCATCGGGACCGTGGACCCGGTCCTCGCGGACCGGGTGCGGCTGGCCATCGAGGAGCTGGGGTACCGGCCGAGCGCGGCGGCCCAGGGGCTGGCCCGGGGGCGGTCGGGGAGTATCGGCGTGCTCGTGCCCGATCTCGCCAATCCGCACTTCAGCGACCTGATCAAGACCTTTTCCGCGAGCGCGCGGGAGCGCGGCGCGCGGGTCGTCGTCATGGACTCCGACGAGGATCCGGGCGTGGAGCGGGAGCTGGCCGAGGAGCTGATGCGGTACGCGGACGGGCTGCTGCTCGCGTCGCCCCGGATGCCGCGGCAGGAACTCGCCGCCCTCGTCGCGCGCGGGGTCCCGCTGCTCGTCGCCAACCGGCAGGAGCCCGGCCTGGCCCTGACCTCCGTGTGCGTGGACTTCTACCAGGGCCTGCTCGCGCTGTGCGGGCACCTCTCCCAGCTCGGCCACCGCAAGGTCGCCTACCTCGCCGGTCCGCAGGGTTCCTGGGCCAACAAGGAGCGGCTGCGGGCGCTCTCCGGGGCCCGGGCCTTCGGGCTGGAGGTGACCGTCCTGGCCTGCGGATCCACCACGGACGAGGGGTACGGCGCCGGGCCCGCCGTCGTCGACAGTGCCGCCACCGCGGTGGTCGCCTACAACGACTTCGTCGCCCTGGGGCTGCTGTCCCGGCTGACCGAGATGGGCGTACGGGTGCCCGGGGAGCTGTCCCTGACCGGCTTCGACGAGATCGACCTGGCCCGCTACTCCTCGCCGCCGCTGACCACGGTAGCGGTACCCCGCGGCGGTCTCGGCCGGGTGGCCGGCGACGCGCTCGCCCGGCTGATGGCGGGCGACGAAGGCATCGAATCGGTAACGCTCCCCGTTGAGCTGCGGGTTCGTGGTTCGTCCGGACCAATCTGAGCTCAGCGCCTTGACAGATCCGATGTCTCGCAGGACCTTGTTCGAGCACACGGACCGAGGAAGCGCTGTCTCATTGCCGGGCCCCCACCCGGCCGACGCCCGCAGGAGCCGCCGTGTTCCGAAAGCAGTACAGCTCCAGAGCTCGTCAAGCTCGTCGACACCCTGCACCACGGCTCGCTGTGGCGGCTCTGCTGCTCATGGGGGCCGTTGCTGCCTGCGGGGCTCCCGACGACAAGTCATCCGATGACAAGGGGGCGGAGCAGAAGATTCCCGCCAAGCCCTCCAAGCCGGTCGCCCTGGACATCCTCGATGTGGCGGGCAACCTCCAGCTCACCCAGGGGATGATCGAGGAGTTCCGCAAGGAGCACCCGGACATCGTCGGCAAGGTGACGTACGGCAAGGCCCCGGCGCCCGACCTCGCCGGAAAGATCAAGGCGCAGCAGCAGGCCGGCCGGGTCCAGATCGACCTGGTGCTCACCGGCACGGACGGACTCGCGGCCGGCCTCTCGCAGAACCTGTGGTCGGACCTCGCCGCCCACCAGGACCTGATCGGCAGCCCCGACTATCTCCCGCCGGCCGCCGACATGGCCAAGCTGGCGCAGGGCAAGGGGCAGGCGATCGTCTACTACCCGTCCGGACCGCTCGTCGAGTACGACCCGGCCAAGGTCAAGAGCCCGCCGAAGACCCCGCAGGAGCTGCTCGCCTGGGCCAAGGCCCATCCCAAGCGCTACCAGTACGCCGACCCCGCCAACTCCGGGCCCGGCCGCACCTGGCTGATGGGGCTGCCGTACCTGCTCGGCGACAAGGACCCGAGCGACCCCGAGCACGGCTGGGACAAGACCTGGGCGTATCTGAAGGAGCTCGACAAGTACGCGGCGCCGTACGCCTCGGGGACCACCGAGACGATGAAGAACCTCGCCTCCGGGCAGGTCGACATGATCCAGAGCACCACCGGCTGGTACATCAACCCGCGCGCCCTCGGCACCGTCCCGAAGAAGATGGCGGTCGCGCACTTCGACCACATGACCTGGGTGACCGACGCCCAGTACGCGGTCGTACCGAAGGGCGTGAGTGCGGACGTCATGTCCGCCGACCTCAACCTCATCAAGTGGATCCTGACGCCGAAGCAGCAGGCGAAGGCGTACGACGACGGTTACTTCTACCCGGGCCCGGCGGTGAAGGACGTACCGCTGTCGATGGCTCCCGCCAAGTCGCAGCAGACGATCGCCACGTACGGGAACAAGGACTTCGACTCCTGGATCGACCAGTTCCCGAAGAAGCCGTCCCTCCCGGCCCAGCAGCAGGTCACCGCGTTCGACCTGTGGAGCCGGAACGTGGCGGGCGGTTGATCGCATGGCCCGGTTCCACACCCTGCGCCTGGAGCGCGTCTCGCGCCGGTTCGGACGTCACCAGGCGCTGCACGAGCTGGAGTTGGAGATCTCGGGCGGCGAGTTCGTGGCGCTGCTCGGGCCCTCCGGCTGCGGCAAGTCCACCGCGCTCAACTGTCTGGCCGGGCTGCTGCCGCTGACCGGCGGCGCGATCCTGCTGGACGGTGAGCGCATCGACCAACTCGCCCCCGAGCGGCGCGGTTTCGGCATGGTCTTCCAGAACTACGCCCTCTTCCCGCACATGAGCGTGCGCGGCAACGTCGCCTTCGGGTTGCGGATGGGCCGGGTGCCGAAGGCGGAGGCGGCCGAACGCACCGACCGGGCCCTTGAGCTGGTGCATCTCACCGAGCACGCGCACAAGCGGCCCGGGCAGCTCTCGGGCGGGCAGCAGCAGCGCGTCGCCATCGCCCGGGCCGTCGTGCTCGAACCGCGTCTGGTGCTGATGGACGAGCCGCTGTCCAACCTGGACGCGGCCCTGCGTCTGGAGATGCGCGCCGAGATCAAGCGCCTGCACCGGCGTCTCGGCCTCACCACGGTGTACGTCACCCATGACCAGGAGGAGGCGCTGTCGCTGGCGGACCGGCTGGTCGTGCTGCGGGACGGGCGCACCCAGCAGATCGGCACGCCCGAGGAGGTGTACGCCCGTCCGGCCAACCGCTATGTCGCCGGGTTCATGGGCTACCGCACGATGCTCGACGCGACCTTGGCCTCGACCGACGGTGAGCACGCCCAAGTGGACCTTGCAGGCACCCGGTTGACCGGTCTGGACCGGTCCGGTGCGGCCGCCGGCGGCCGGGTGACGGTGGCGGTACGGCCCGAGGATCTGGACGTCGTCGCCGACGGGGGAGCCGGACTGCCGGCCCGGGTCGAGGTCGTCGAGTACCACGGTCGCGAACTCGCCGTCGAGGCGGCCCTGCCGGACGGCCGGCAGGTCCACTTCCGTACCCGCGCCCGGCTCGCCCCGGACGACGAGGTGCGGCTGGCCGCGCCCGCCGAGCGGGTGCTGGTGTTCGCGGCGGACGACGACCGCACGCTGACGGCGGCGGCCAACGAGCGGGCGGTGACGGCCTCATGAGCGCCGTCGGCACGGGAAAGCCGGCCCTGCGCCATCGCCTCGCCGAACGGGGGGTCGACCGCACGCTGTTGCTCGTGCTCCCCGGCGTCGTCTTCTCGTCCTGCTGTTCTGCTATCCGTTCCTCTACGGCCTGCAGCTCTCCTTCCAGCCGCAGCACGGCGGGGGAGCGCTGGCCAACTACCGGCGGTTCTTCGACGATCCGTATCTGCGCGAGACGATCTGGGTCACCCTCAGGCTCGCCGTGCCCGCCGCGCTGATCAACTGCCTCGCGGCCGTCCCCGTCGCCTTCGGCACCCGCCGCCCCTTCCGCGGGCGCCGGCTGCTGACCACGATCCTGGTCATGCCGATCACGCTGGGCACGGTCCTCACCGCCGAGGGCCTGCTCGGCTACCTCGGCCCGAACGGCTGGCTCAACAAGATCCTCCACAACCTCGGCCTGACCGACCAGCCCCTCCAACTCGTGCACAACTACTGGGGAGTTCTGGCCTCGCTGGTCATCACCGGCTTCCCCTTCTCCTACCTGCTGACGCTGTCGTACCTCACCGGCATCGACCCCAGCCTGGAGCAGGCGGCGGCCACGCTCGGCGCGGGACGGTGGCACCGCTTCCGGCACATCATGCTGCCGCTGCTCGCCCCCGGCCTCGCGATCACCTTCTGTCTCTCCTTCGTGCTGGCCTTCGCGGTGTTCCCCTCCGCGCAACTGGTCGGTGACCCTCGCGGCGCCACGCACGTCATCTCCATCGAGGCCTACCAGGCGGCCTTCCAGAAGTTCGACTACTCGCTGGGCTCGGCGATCGCGATGGTCATGGCCGGCGTGATGCTCGCGGTGGTCGTCCTGGTGCTGGGCTGGCGCTCGCTGCTGTACCGCGGGGCGACGGGAGGCAAGGGCTGATGACCGACGTACTCGAAGCGCCCGCACCGGCGAAGGATGCCTCCGCGCGTCCGAGGCCCTGGTGGCGCAAGCCCGGTGCCTGGGCCGCCGTGCTCGTCTTCGGGCTCTTCCTGGTCAACCTCGCCGGGATCGTGGGCGTCCCGCTCGCCGACTCCTTCGGCACGCGCTGGTTCACCAGCTGGCTGCCCGAGGGCTGGACGACGAGGTGGTACGGCGAGGCCTGGCGGGAGTTCTCGCTGGGGCAGGTCTTCTGGACGACCGCGCTGGTCTCGCTGCTGGTGGTCGCGGTGTCGGTGGTCGTCGGCGTCCCGGCCGCCTACGCGCTCGCCCGCCGTGACTTCCCCGGCAAGAAGCTGGTCCTGCTGCTGTTCCTGCTGCCGATCCTGGTCCCGCCGCTGACGTACGGCATCCCGCTCGCCACCGTGCTGTACAAGTTCCGGCTGGCGGGCACGCTGACCGGGGTCGTGCTGGCGAACCTCGTGCCGTCGGTGCCGTTCGTGGTGCTGACCATGACCCCGTTCATCGAGCAGATCGACCCGCGCATCGAGGCGGCGGCGCGGATGTGCGGGGCGCGGACGGCGTCCGTGCTGCTGCGGGTCCTCGCGCCGCTGCTGGTGCCGGGCATCCTCGCCGCGTCCGTGCTGGTCCTCGTCCGTACAGTCGGCATGTTCGAGCTGACGTTCCTGACCGCGGGCCCGGACAGCCAGACGCTGGTCGTCGCCCTCTACTACGCCGTCTTCTCGGCCGGCATCCGTACGCAGCAGTCCATCGACGCGATGGCCGTGATGTACACGGCGTCGATGCTGGTGCTGCTGGTGATCGCGCTGCGCTTCGTCAATCCGACGCAGCTGGTCACCCGGGTGAGGGAGGAGCAGGCCCACGGCTGAGCGACCGGACCGTACCCGCACCGTCCGTCAGAAACAGGTGATCCCCCTTGCGCGCAAGTTTCCCCCGACGCACCGCCCGCATCTCCCGGCGCACCGCCCTCGCCGCGGGGGGCCTGGCCGCGGCCGCCCCGCTGTTGACGCCGCCGCCCGCCGAGGCGGCCCCCGCCGACCCCTGGGCCCGCGTGCCCGGCATCCTCGCCCGCATCAGGCCGCCGCGATTCCCCGGACGCCGGTTCGACATACGGGACTTCGGCGCCGTCGCCGGGGGAGTGACCCCGTGCACCGAGGCGTTCCGGCGGGCCGTCGCCGCCGCTCGTGAGGCGGGCGGCGGCCGGGTCGTCGTACCGGATGGCAGGTACCTGACAGGGGCGATCCATCTGCGGAGCAACGTCGACCTGCATGTCACCGAGAACGCCGTCATCGCCTTCAGCCCCGACCCCGCCGACTACCTTCCCGCGGTGCTCACCCGCTGGGAGGGCACCGAGTGCTGGAACTACTCGCCGTTCGTCTACGCCCACGGCTGCGAGAACGTCGCCGTCACCGGCACCGGCATCATCGACGGGCAGGCCCGGCTCGGCCCTTGGGAGAGCTGGTACCGCGACGGCAAGCTCCAGTCGCCCGACCAGAAACTCCTGCGCCAGATGGGCAGTTCGGGCGTCCCGGTCGCCGAGCGGCTTTTCGGCGCCGGGCACTACCTGCGGCCCCAACTCATCCAGTTCCACCGCTGCCGGAACGTCCTGGTCAGCGACGTCACGCTGGTCGACCCGCCGATGTGGACCGTGCACCCGGTGCTGTCCAGCAATGTCACCGTCCGCCGCGTCACCGTCGACAGCACCCTCTACAACACCGACGGCTGCGACCCCGAGGCCTGCCGGGACGTGCACATCAGCGAGTGCTCCTTCGACACCAACGACGACTGCGTCGCGGTGAAGTCGGGACGCGACGAGGACGGCCGGCGCGTCGGCGTGCCCAGTGAGAACATCGTCGTGCAGGACTGCCGATTCTCCGGGCGCTGGGGCGGACTCGCGGTCGGCAGCGAGATGTCGGGCGGGGTACGGAACGTCTTCGCCGAGCGGTGTGTCGTCAACTCGCCCGAATTCCCAGGCCGTTACCCGGTCAAGTATCCGCTGTACGTCAAGGCCAGCAAGAAGCGCGGCGGCTTCGTCTCCGGCGTGCACATCCGGGACTTCACCGGTACGGACGTGGACCGCGAGGCCGTCTACGTCACCGCGAACTACAACGGCGGCGAGAACGGCACGCTCCCGGTCACCGTCGAGGACATCACCGTCCGCCGCACCCGCCTGGACGGAGCGAAGGGGGTCCTGAACCTCGAGGGCCTCGCCACCGATCACCTCCACGGCGTCCACCTGGACCACTGCGACTTCACGGGGGTCCGCGGCCCGGACAGCGTGACGTACACCGATGACCTCACCGAACGGCACGTCACCGTCAACGGCACGGAGGTGACGAGGCCGTGAGACGCCGTACGCTCCTGAAGGCGTCCGGCGCCGCCCTCGCCCTGCCGAGGCCGTCGGCCTCCGGCGCCCCCGCCGACCCCTGGTCCCGCGTCCCGCGCATCCTCGCCCGCATCCGCCCGCCCGCCTTCCCGCACCGCTTCTTCGACATCCGCCGTTACGGCGCCGTCGGTGACGGCACCACCAAGAACACGCTCGCCTTCCGCCGGGCCGTCGAGGCCTGCCACGAGGCCGGGGGCGGCCATGTCGTCGTCCCCGAGGGCGTGTTCCTCACCGGTGCGATCCACCTGCTCAGCGGGGTGGACCTGCGTGTCGAGGGCACGGTCCTGTTCAGCACCGACCCCGCCGACTACCTCCCGGTCGTCCTCACCCGCTTCGAGGGCACCGAGTGCTACAACTACTCGCCCTTCGTCTACGCCCACGGCCAGCGCGACCTCGCGATCACCGGCCCCGGCACCCTCGACGGACAGGGCATGGCGGGCCCCTGGAAGAGCTGGCGCGATCCCGGCGGCGGCGCACCGGCCGACCAGGAGGCGCTGCGCGGCATGGGCGAGCGGGGCGTGCCCGTCGGCGAACGGGTCTTCGGCGCCGGGCACTACCTGCGCCCCAACATGGTCCAGTTCTACCGCTGCCGGAACATCCTCGTCCGTGACGTCACGGTCCTCGAACCGGCCATGTGGACCCTCCACCCGGTGCTGTCCCGCAACATCCTGATCCAGGACGTCGACGTCATCGGCCGCATCAACAACAGCGACGGCTGCGACCCCGAATGCTGCGAGGACGTTTACATCACCGGCTGCCGATTCCACACCGAGGACGACTCGATCGCCGTCAAGTCCGGCCGCGACGAGGACGGACTGCGGGTCGGCACACCGAGCCGGAACATCGTCGTACGCGACTGCGTGTTCTCCGGGCGGTGGGGCGGTATCGCCGTCGGCAGCGAGATGTCCGGCGGGGTGTACGACGTCTTCGCCGAGGACTGCCGCATCAACCCCCTTGACTTCCCCGGCCGTTACAACCCTCGCCATCCCGTCTTCCTGAAGACCAACAAGAAGCGCGGCGGGGCCATCGACGGCGTGTACGTCCGCCGCTTCACCGGACGGCAGATCGACCGGGACTGCGTCTACCTGACCACCCGTTACTCCGGCCAGACCGGCGACCGCCCGGCGGTCATCCGCAACGTCCACGTCCAGGACATGGTCCACGACGGCGCCCGCCGCGCCATCAACCTCGAAGGCCTGGACTCCGACCCCTTCCGCCACATCCGCATCGAGCGCTGCGACTTCACGGGCATCGCCGAGCCGAACGTCATCGAGTCCGCACCGGATCTCGTCCTGAGGAAAGTGTTCGTCAACGGAACAGAGGTCACGTATCCATGAGACCCGCACGGAGCACCGTCCACCTGCTGTGGGTGGCCGTACTCGCCCTGCTCTGCGGCCTGTTCGCCGCACCCGCGTCGCAGGCGGCGGCCGCGCGCCACCCCGCGTACCCACCCCGCCAGACCATGCTGCGCAACGCCACCGCCGGCATGTTCCTGCACTGGGGCATGTTCACCGCGCCCAAACACCTCGACTGCGCGAGCTGGGAGAAGGACGTCACCGACGGAGGCTGGAACCCGGACTACTGGGTCGACGAGGCCCGCAAGATCCGCGCGAGCTACATCGTCCTCGCCACCTTCCACTCCCGCCTCGGCTACGCCCGCCCCTGGCCGTCGGCGATCCCCGGTTCCTGCTCGACCAAGCGGGACATCCTCGGTGAACTCATCGGCGCGGCCGCCAAGAAGGGCCTGAAGGTCATCCTCTACATGACCGACGACCCCAAGTGGCACAACGAGCAGGGGATCGAGACCCTCGACTCCGCCGCCTACTCGGCCTACAAGGGCCACGACGTCGACCTCACCACCCGTGAGGGCTTCGGCGAGTTCAGCTACGACAACTTCTTCGAGGTCATGAAGAAGTACCCGAAGCTGTCGGGCTTCTGGATCGACAACGACAACGAGTACTGGGAACAGCACCAGCTCTACGAGCAGATCCGCCAGTTGCGCCCGGACATGACCCTGAGCAACAACAACGAGGACACCCCGATCATGGACATGGTGTCCCATGAGCAGAAGGTCGGCATGAGCCCGCCGTACGACCAGCCGTCGGCGATCTGGACCCCGATGCCCCGCCTGACCGAGTCCTGCTACAAGGTCCCCGACACGGGCAGCTGGTGGTACGACGGCCAGGACCGCCCGGTGTCGACCGGGCTCAACGTCGACCGGTACATCGCCAACGCGGGCAACTCCATCCTCTCCCTGGCCGACTTCACGGCGATGGTCAACGGCCGATTCCCGCCCCAGCAGGAGAAGTTCCTCGACCTGATGAAGGACTACCTCCCGCCCATCTGGCAGTCCCTGCACGGGGTGTACGGCGGCGGGTTCATGTACGGCGGCATGCAGCCCGGCAGTTGGAACGACGGCTCCTACGGCTACATCACCGTCAGCCGCACCGACCGCACGACCCAGTACATCCACGTCACCACGAAACCGGCCTCCGGCGACCAGGTCCGCATCCGTGACAACGGCTACCGGATCGAGAGGATCACCGACCTGCGCACCGGCAAGCGGTTCCACTTCGACCAGCAGGGCGGCACCCTCACCATCAAGGGCGTCACCGACTGGGACCCGTACGACACCGTCTTCAAGGTCCGCACGGCACCCGTGCGCGAGGGCGTCTACCCGACCGGTGTGGTCAAGGCCTCCGAACCCGCCCTAACCGACGGCGACTTCACCACCTACAGCGACAACAAGGGCGTCCTGCCCGCCAGTTACACGCTCGATCTCGGCCGCGTCCGCAGGGCCTCCTTCCTCGGCGTCAACCAGCGTGAATGGTCGCCGACATACAACCGGGAGACCTTCGGCAGGAAGGAGGACTCCGCGCGGATCAAGGACTACACCGTGTCCGTGAGTGACGACGCCGCGACATGGAGTGAGGTGAAGGCCGGGGTGCTGGAGAGCGCCCGCGGCATCCGCTTCATCGACCTCCCCGCCGGTCTGCGCACCCGTTACATCCGCCTCGACGTACCCACCACCTGGGGCGCCCCCACCGTGCCCGCGTTCTACCAGCAGCTGCGGATCGACGAGATACAGGTCGGCTACGGCCATCCCACGAGCCACGGCTGACGCACGGGCCCTGCCGCGTCGCCGCACGGGGCGGCGCGGCCCACATTCGGCAGGTACAGTGCGGAGATCAGCAGAACCCTCAGCGTGAGGTCCCGCACGTGTTGACCCAGACCACCTCCCGAGTGCTCGAACCGAGCGACCTGGACGCCGCGCTCGCCGTCCTCGACCGCGAGCCGGTCGCGAACGCCTTCGTGACGTCCCGCGTCCAGGTCGCCGGCCTCGACCCGTGGCGGCTCGGCGGCGAGATGTGGGGCTTCTACGAGGACGGCATGCTCACGTCCCTCTGCTACGCCGGCGCCAACCTGGTCCCCATCTGTGCCACCCCGCGCGCCGTACGTTCCTTCGCCGACCGCGCCCGCCGGGCCGGCCGCCGCTGCTCCTCCATCGTCGGCCCCGCCGAGGCCACCACCCAGCTGTGGCGGCTGCTCGAACCCAGCTGGGGCCCCGCCCGCGAGGTCCGCGCCCACCAGCCGCTCATGGTCGCCGACCGCATGCCCGCCGACATACCCCCGGATCCGTACGTCCGCCGCATCCGCAAGGACGAGATGGAGACGATCATGCCGGCGTGCGTGGCGATGTTCACCGAGGAGGTCGGCGTCTCCCCGCTGGCCGGCGACGGCGGTCTGCTCTACCAGGCCCGGGTCGCCGAACTCGTCGGCTCCGGACGCTCCTTCGCCCGCCTCGACGAGCACGGCAAGGTCGTCTTCAAGGCCGAGATCGGCGCGGCCACCCCCCAGGCCTGCCAGATCCAGGGCGTCTGGGTGGCCCCCGAGTACCGGGGCAGGGGCCTCGCGGCGCCCGGCATGGCGGCGGTCCTGCGCTACGCCCTGGCCGACGTGGCGCCGGTGGTGAGCCTGTACGTCAACGACTTCAACACCCCGGCGCGGCGGACCTACCTGAAGGTGGGGTTCCAGGAGGTCGGCGCGTTCACGAGCGTGCTCTTCTAGCCGCTGTTCACAGTGCTGTTCTGAGCCTGGTGGGAGACCTGTAGTCTCCCCCGCATGGACCTCGTCATCGGCCCCCTCGACCTCCCCGCCCACGTAGACGAGGCTCTCGCCGTCCAGGCCGTCGCCTTCGGTCTCGGCGCGGACGAGGTGGCCGTCCGCCGGCAGATCGTCCTGCGCCACATGACCTACCCCGGAGCCCGCGCCCTCGGCGCCACCAGCGGCGGCCGGCTCGTCGGGTTCGTGTACGGCATGCCGAACGACCGCACCCACTGGTGGTCGACCGTCGTCGAGCCCTATCTCCGCGCCCAGGGCCACGACGCCTGGCTCGACGACTCCTTCGTGATCACCGAGCTGCACGTCCACCCCCGCTACCAGAACCGGGGCATCGGCCGCTCCCTGATCACCACCATCACCGACACCGCCGCCGAACCCCGCTCGATCCTGTCCGCGATCGACACCGACAGCCCGGCCCGCGGCCTCTACCACTCCCTCGGCTACGAGGACCTGGCCCGCCGCGTCCTGTTCCCCAGCGCCCCGAAGCCGTACGCCGTGATGGGCGCCACCCTCCCGCTGCGCCGCCGGTAACGGATTTCCACCGGCAGAGCAAGCCCGGCTAACCTCCTAGCCATCACCGTTTTCCCGGCAGGAGTACGAGAACCATGGCCAACGCACCGGTCCAGCGCATGTCCCAGTTGATGGCGAAGACGCTGCGCGACGACCCGGCGGACGCCGAGGTCCTCAGCCACAAGCTGCTCGTCCGCGCCGGCTACGTCCGCCGCACCGCGGCCGGCATCTGGAGCTGGCTGCCGCTCGGCAAGAAGGTGCTGGCCAACGTCGAGCGCGTCGTCCGCGAGGAGATGGACGCGATCGGCGCCCAGGAGGTCCTGCTCCCCGCCCTGCTGCCCCGGGAGCCCTACGACGCCACCGGCCGCTGGGACGAGTACGGCCAGGAGCTGTTCCGCCTCAAGGACCGCAAGGGCGGCGACTACCTCCTCGGCCCGACCCACGAGGAGATCTTCACCCTGCTGGTGAAGGACCAGGCGTCCTCCTACAAGGACCTGCCGGTCATCCTCTACCAGATCCAGCACAAGTACCGCGACGAGGCCCGCCCGCGGGCCGGCATCCTGCGCGGCCGCGAGTTCCTGATGAAGGACTCGTACTCCTTCGACACCGAGGACGAGGGCCTCGCCCGCTCCTACGCCCTGCACCGCCAGGCCTACCAGCGGATCTTCGAGCGCCTCGGCCTCGACTACCGCATCTGCGCCGCCACCGCCGGCGCGATGGGCGGCTCCAAGTCGGAGGAGTTCCTCGCCCCGGCCGGCGCCGGCGAGGACACCTTCGCCGACTGCCCCAACTGCGACTTCGCCGCCAACACCGAGGCGATCACCTACGAGCTGAAGCCGGTGGACGCCGACGGCGTGCCCGCGCTCGAGGAGATCCCCACCCCCGACACCCCGACCATCGAGACCCTCGCCGCCCACCTCGGCGTCGAGGCCTCCGCCACCCTCAAGAACCTCCTCGTCAAGGTCGACGGCGAGATCGTCGCCGTCGGCGTCCCCGGCGACCGCGAGGTCGACATGGACAAGGTCGAGGCGCACTTCGCCCCGGCGGTCGTCGAGATGGTGACCGAGGCCGACTTCGCCGGCCGCCCGGACCTGGTCCGCGGCTACGTCGGCCCGCAGGGCCGCGGCGAGAAGGTCAGGTACATCGCCGACCCGCGCGTGGCCCCCGGCACGGCCTGGATCACCGGCGCCAACAAGGCCCACACGCACGCGAAGAACGTCGTCGCCGGACGTGACTTCCAGGTCGACGAGTACGTCGACGTCGTGGTCGTCCAGGAAGGCGACCCCTGCCCCAAGTGCGGCACCGGCCTGAAGCTGGACCGCGCCATCGAGATCGGCCACATCTTCCAGCTCGGCCGCAAGTACGCCGACGCCCTCAAGCTCGACGTCCTCGGCCAGAACGGCAAGCCGGTCCGCGTGACCATGGGCTCCTACGGCATCGGCGTCTCCCGCGCCGTCGCCGCGCTCGCCGAGCAGACCGCCGACGACAAGGGCCTGGTGTGGCCGAAGGAGGTCGCGCCCGCCGACGTCCACGTCGTCGCCGCCGGCAAGGCCCTGCAGACCGAACTGGCCCTGGACGTCTCCGAGAAGCTGCGCGCCGCCGGCCTGCGCGTCCTCGTCGACGACCGCGCCGGCGTCTCCCCGGGCGTGAAGTTCACCGACGCCGAGCTCATCGGCGTACCGCAGATCCTGGTCGCCGGCCGCCGCTCCGCCGAGGGCGTCCTGGAGCTCAAGGACCGCAGGACCGGTGAGCGCGAGGAGCTGACGGTGGACGAGGCGATCGCCCGGCTCACCGCGTAAAGGAACTCCTCAGAAACCTCTGGGGGCACCTGAAGCCGCCTCACAGACTTCTCTGAGGGTCGTACCCGACCGTAGTGCGTGACAGAACGTCACCAGGGAGGGAACGACATGACCAGCAGGGAACGAGGTGCTCTCGCCGCGGTCCGCAGAGGGACCCGGCGCACCGCGGCGACCGCGGCGGCCGTTACACTGGCGGCCGCCGCCGGAATGTTCGCGCTGATCGGCACGATGCACACGGACACCAGCGCGGTGTCCTCGACGACGAACAGCAGCACCGGGTCGAGCGGTGGCACAGACTCGGGCAGCAGCGACAACAGCGGTACGAGCTCGTCCTCGTCGTCCGGCGACACCTCTTCCTCCGCCTCGTCCACGGGGGGCCTGACGTCCTCCGACGGCAGCGGCTCCACCGACTCCACCTCGGGCGCGTCGTGACGAGCGCGCCGGCCGAGCCCCGCACCACGGCCGCCGTCGAGTGGCGTGCCCTGGGTACCACGGTCCGCCTGGTCGTCACCGAGCCGGCCCTGCTGGACTCCTGCACCCTGCTGCTGGCCCGGCACCTCGCCGAGGTCGACGCGGCCTGCAGCCGCTTCCGTACCGACTCCGAACTGGCCGCCCTCGACGACAGCGCGGGCCGCCCGGTCCGGGTCAGCCCGCTGCTCGCCGAAGCCCTCGCGGTAGCCCTGGACGCGGCGGAGACGACCGACGGCGCCGTGGACCCCACGGTCGGCTCGGCGATGGACGCGATCGGCTACGACCGCGACTTCACGCTGGTGCAGGAGGACGACCGCCCGATCCGGCTCACCGTGAGGCGCACCCCCGGCTGGCGCACCGTCCACCTCGACCGCGCGACCGACACGGTCACCGTCCCGGCCGGCGTCCGCCTCGACCTCGGCGCCACGGCGAAGGCCTGGGCCGCCGACAAGGCCGCCGCGCTGCTCGCGCGGACGGCCGGCTGCGGAGTCCTGGTGAGCCTCGGCGGCGACACCGCCGTCGCGGGCGAGCCCCCGGCCGACGGCTGGCAGATCCGCGTCCAGGACATCACCGGCCCGGTCGGAAAGACACCGCCCCAGGGCCCGTACGCCCTGGTCGGTCTGCACAGCGGAGGCCTCGCCACGTCGGGGACGGCCGCCCGCAACTGGCGCCGCGGCGACCACACCCTCCACCACATCATCGACCCGCACACCGGCCTCCCGGCCCACACCCCATGGCGCACGGTCACGGCAGCGGCCCCCACCTGCGCCGAGGCCAACGCGGCGACGACAGCGGCCCTGGTGAAGGGGGCGGGGGCGGAGGGTTGGCTGACCAGGATGGCCCTGCCGGCGCGTTTGGTGAGCCAGGAGGGGCAGGTCATGACGACTCCGGGCTGGCCAAACGCCCTCAGGGGCGCGGGACCGTATCAATCAGCGGCTTCGCCGCGGAGCGCGACCAGCCCCCACCGGGGGTCAGCCGCATGACATCCGAAACCCTCTGGTACGCCAACCGAGCCACAGGTGCCATCAGCCTCATCCTCGTCACGGTCGTGGTACTCCTCGGCATCGCAGTGAAGCTCCGCGGCAAACTCCCCGGCCTCCCCCACTTCGGCACGGTCTCCCTCCACCGCACCCTCTCCCTCTCCGCGACGGCCTTCCTCACCCTCCACATCGCCCTCGCCGTACTCGACAGCTATGTCGACATCACCCTCACCGACGTCCTCGTCCCCTTCGTCTCCGACTACCAACCCCTCTGGCTCGGCCTCGGCACGGTCGCCCTCGACCTGATGCTCACCGTCCTGATCACCAGCCTCCTGCGCGAACGCCTCGGCCACCGCGCCTGGCGCGCCCTCCACTGGCTGGCCTACGCCTCCTGGCCGGTCGCCCTGCTCCACGGCATCGGCATCGGCACGGACACCGGCACCGGCTGGATGACCTGGCTGACGGTCTCCTGCGTGGCCGCGGTCGTCGCCGCCGGCGGCATCCGCCTGGCGCACTCCGCCCGCGCGGCCCGCCGTACCCCCGCAGCCCTTCTCCGCACGGCCGAAGGAGCCCGCTCATGACCGCGACCCACCTCGACCTCCACATGCCCCCGCGCCTGCTCGCGCCCGCCGGCACCCCGGCCGACCTCGCCACGCACGAACAGCGCTACGGCCCACTCTCCTACGGCGACCCGGCCGCACTGCTCACCACCATCGCCGCGTCCGGGCTCACCGGCCGCGGGGGAGCGGCGTTCCCGGTGCACCGCAAGCTGACCGCGGTCGTCGAGGCCGCCCGCCGCACGGGCCGTACTCCGGTCGTGGTCGCCAACGGCGCGGAGGGCGAGCCCGCGAGCCGCAAGGACAGGACGCTGCTCGCGCTGTCACCGCACCTGGTCCTCGACGGCCTGCAGGTGGCGGCCCGGGCGGTCGGCGCGGGGGAGGCCCACCTGGCGGTCGAGGAAGGCGTCTCCTCCGTCGCATCGGCCGTCGCCCACCGCGGGGACCCGGTCCCCGTCCAGGTCCTACGGCTCCCCAAGCGGTTCCTGTCCGGCCAGGCCTCGGCGCTCGCCCAGTTCGTCGGCGGAGCCGCCGCGCTGCCGGCGTACCAGGACCCGCCGGTCCGCGAACGCGGTGTGCGCCGGGCGCCGACCCTGGTCCAGAACGTCGAGACCCTGGCCCACCTCGCCCTGATCGCCCGCTACGGCCCCGACTGGTTCCGCTCGGCGGGCACGCCCGGCCAACCCGGCAGCGCCCTCTGCACGGTTCACGTACCGGGCCGCCAACCCCGCGTGATCGAGGCCCCGTTCGGCACACCGCTGCACCGCGTCGTCCCCCCGCACGGCATGTCCGCCGTCCTCCTGGGCGGCTACCACGGCAGCTGGATCCCGGCCGCGGAGGCGGCCCAACTCTCCCTGGAGGCGACGACGATGGGCGCCGGAGTCCTGGCCGCACTCCCCGCCGACCGCTGCGGCCTCGCGGAGACGGCCCGGGTCCTGCGCTACCTGGCCCTCCAGTCGGCCGGCCAGTGCGGCCCCTGCCTCAACGGCCTGCCCCGCATCGCGGCCGCCTTCCAGAGCCTGGCGACCCCGGGCCCCCAGGGCAGCACCCGCACCGACGTGTCCCGCTGGTCCGGCCTGGTCGAGGGCCGCGGCGCCTGCCACCACCCCGACGGCACGGTCCGCCTGGTCCGCAGCGCGCTCACGACCTTCGCATCCGAACTGGACGCCCACGCAAGGGGTTTGTGCACCGCAACGGACCGCACCCCCCTGCTCCCCGTACCCCAGGAGACCTGAGATGGACCAGCGCGTCGACATCGACTGGACGTCCTGCCAGGGCCACGGCCTGTGCGCGGAACTCCTCCCGGAGCACATCACCCTGGACGAGTGGGGCTACCCGCTGATCGACGGGGCTCCCGTCCCGGCCCGCACTCTGAAGCGGGCACGCAGAGCGGCGGCGGACTGTCCGGTCCTCGCGTTGAAACTGACGGCAGGGTGAGCGCCCCTTCAGGCACGACCTCAAAGCCACCCGGCGAACTCGAGCAACAGCTCCGCATCCTTCGCCCGCCCCACCCGAAGGGCCCGCACCCCCGACTCCACGGCCCGGAACAACGTCCACCCCCGCAACCGCTCCTGATCCACGTCCAACGACTCGGCCAGCCGCTTGACCCGCCGCCGAGTAGTGGCCGCCCCCGACGGCGAGGCGATCAGGTCCTCCACCCGATCCCGCACCAACCGAGCCAGATCGAACGCACTCTCCCCGACCACCGGATCCGGTCCCACGGCCAACCACGGCATCCGCTCCCCGGCCAGCACCTTGCTCTGCCGGAACGTCCCGTGCAGCAGCCGCCCCTCGGGCGGCGCCCCCAACAGCTCCGCCCGCGCTCCCAGCGCCGCGTCGACCAGTCCGGCCACCTCGCCGAAGGCACCCGCGCCGGCCAGCATCGCCTCCGCCTGCCGCCCCGTCCGCTCGGCGACCGTCTCGAAGACATGACCGGCGGGCGGCTCCACCCACAGCCGCCGCAAGGTCCCCGCCGCCTCCAGCAGCGCCTTCGCCTCCGGCAGCGACCGCACGGAGACGTCAGGATGCAGCCGCTCCAGCAGCAGCACACCGTCCTGAGCGTCGTCCTGCGCGTCGTTCCCCGTCACGTTCTCGACGAGCTGTACGGCCCCGAGGCCGCCCCAGTGGGACAGCGCCGCCCGCTCGGCCGCCGGCCGCGACCGCGGCGGCGCCAGTTTGAGCACGGCCGGGCTGCCGTCGGGGCGCCGGACCAGCACGACCAGGCTGCTGCGGCCCCCGGGCACCTGCACCCGCTCCACGGTCAACTCGCGTAGCGCGACGGCCCGTTCCGCCGCCTCGGGCAGCTTCTCCAGCCAGCCGTCACCGTCCGGTGCGGTCTCGCCGAGCGCCCGCACCAGACGCTGCGGGGGTTCGAAAGCCATACCCGAGTCGTTCCCTTCCCGTGCGGGTCACGCCGAGGGCGTCGGCGAGGCGGAGGTCGTGCCGGTCGTGCCCGCCCGCTCGGCGAGCCCAGGGAAGGCTACGCTCTCCCCGCTCCAGCGCACCGCCCGCACCGCCGCCTCCCGCAGCGCATCGGCACCCGAGCGCCGCCGCTCGCCCTCGGTGGCCCGCACCACGTCGGAGTACACCCCGGCCACCCGGTCCTCCAGCTGCGCGGCCAGCTTCACCGCCGCCGCCGGGTCCGGCACCGGGAACGGCAGCGCGTACGCGGCCGCCGCGGCGACCGGCGTGCCCCCGAGGTCCCGGATGTCGCGGGTGAGGGCGTCACGGCGGGAGCGGTGGGCGTCGTAGGCGGAACGGGCCTCGGCGCGCCGGTCCTGGCCGATCCGGCCGCCGACCACTCCGTAGCCGTAGACCGCCGCGTGCTCGGCGGCCAGCGCCGCCTGCAGGGCCTTCAGCGCCTTCTGCCTGCTCTCGTCGCTCACCTGGCACCCTCCGTCAGCAGATACGCGTGCGCCGCCCCGGCCGCCGCGACCGACGCCAGCAGTCGCGCCAGCTCTCCCGGCACGTCCAGGAGCGCCGCCGTACGCCGTTCGGCCAGCGCCCGCTCGGCGGCGGCGAGCTGCGCGACGGCCTCCTTCTCGTCTGCCGGTACGGCGGCGGACGCCGACGGGGACGCCGACGAGGACGGCGACGCGGACGCCGGGCTTCCCTTCGTGACCGTCCCTCCGAACGCCTCGGTGTGCCGCAGGACCTCCGCCCGCAGGGGCCGCAGCCGCTCCGCCGCCGCCGGATGCGCGGCGAGCACGGCGTCGTACCGCTGCAGCAGCCCCGCGCTCTCCCGAGCCGCACGCGCGCGTGCCCTCGCGGTGAGCGACGGGCTGCCGCCGGTGCTCTCCTCGGACTCCCCGGAGCCGTGCGAACAGCCCGCCAGCAGGGCGGTCCCGGCGGCGGAGACGAGCAGGGATCTTCTGCGCGACCCCGAGAGGGTGCGCGAGTGTGGGGGGTACTGCACGGGTGACGTCCTCGGGGGGCTCGTACGAACATCGGGCGAACACACGGGCGGGAGTGTTCCGCCGTGATCACGGTACCCGCGCTCACGTTCGGTGCCGCTCATCGGCACCGGCCGTGCACAGGTGGACGGCAACACTCCCTGCGACCGGATACCCTTTGACCAGACACGCGACCATCCCACAACAGCACACGCGGCCGAGGAGTCACCCGGATGAGCACCACCCAGAGCGAGAGGCTGCGAGAGCTCCTGGAACCGCTCGTCAGCTCCCAGGGCCTGGATCTCGAAGAGATCGCAGTGGACTCCGTCGGACGCAAGCGGGTGCTGCGCGTCGTCGTCGACTCCGACACCGGTGCGGATCTGGACCAGATCGCCGATGTGAGCCGCGCGCTCTCGGCGAAGCTCGACGAGACGGACGCGATGGGCGAGGGCGAGTACACCCTCGAGGTCGGCACCCCGGGCGCGGAACGCCTCCTCAAGGAGCACCGGCACTATGTGCGCGCCAAGGGCCGGCTGGTGAGGTTCCAGCTGGCCGAGGGCGGCGAACTGGTCGCCAGGATCCTCGACGTCGACGACGAGGGCGTCGACCTCGAAGTGCCCGGGGTCAAGGGGCGCAAGGCCACCACGCGCAGAGTCGCCTTCGGCGACGTCGACAAGGCGCGCGTGCAGGTCGAGTTCAGCCGCAAGGACGACAAGGACGACAAGAAGGAAGAGGAGGCGTAGCCGTGGACATCGACATGAGTGCCCTGCGGGGCTTGGTACGGGAGAAGGAGATCTCCTTCGACCTGCTGGTCGAGGCGATCGAGTCGGCCCTCCTCATCGCCTACCACCGCACCGAGGGAAGCCGCCGGCACGCGCGCGTGGAGCTCAACCGGGAGACCGGACATGTGACCGTGTGGGCGAAGGAGGACCCCGAGGACCTCGAGGAGGGCCAGGAGCCCCGCGAGTTCGACGACACCCCGTCCGGCTTCGGCCGTATCGCCGCCACCACCGCCAAGCAGGTCATCCTGCAGCGGCTGCGCGACGCCGAGGACGACGCGACGCTCGGCGAGTACGCCGGCCGCGAGGGCGACATCGTCACCGGAGTGGTCCAGCAGGGCCGCGACCCGAAGAACGTGCTCGTGGACATCGGCAAGCTGGAGGCCATCCTGCCCGTGCAGGAGCAGGTGCCGGGCGAGACCTACCCGCACGGCATGCGGCTGCGGTCGTACGTCGTCCGCGTGGCCAAGGGCGTCCGCGGCCCCTCGGTGACCCTCTCCCGCACCCACCCCAACCTGGTGAAGAAGCTCTTCGCCCTGGAGGTGCCGGAGATCGCCGACGGGTCCGTGGAGATCGCCGCGATCGCCCGTGAGGCCGGTCACCGCACCAAGATCGCCGTACGGTCCACCCGTTCGGGCCTGAACGCCAAGGGCGCCTGCATCGGCCCCATGGGCGGCCGGGTGCGCAACGTGATGGGCGAGCTGAACGGTGAGAAGATCGACATCGTGGACTGGTCCGACGACCCGGCCGAGATGGTCGCCAACGCCCTCTCACCGGCCCGGGTCTCCAAGGTGGAGGTCGTCGACCTCGCCGCCCGTTCCGCGCGCGTGACGGTGCCGGACTACCAGCTGTCGCTGGCGATCGGCAAGGAGGGCCAGAACGCCCGCCTCGCGGCCCGTCTGACCGGCTGGCGGATCGACATCCGGCCCGACACCGAGCAGGCCGGGGAATAGATCTCGGCCCGGGGTGGGTTGGATCGAGACGGATCTTGCCCGGCGGCTGTTCGAAACCTCACCCAGAGGGGTGAGGTCGGTACGGGGAGGTAGACTGAGGAGTGTCTGGCCGGACGCACGCCCGCGCCTGCCCTGAACGCACCTGTGTGGGGTGCCGGGAACGAGCGGCCAAGACGGATCTGCTGCGCATCGTGGCGATCAAGGACGCTTGCGTCCCCGATCCTCGCGGTACGCTGCCCGGCCGGGGTGCCTATGTACACCCCGCCTCGGTCTGTCTCGACCAGGCGGTACGCCGCCGGGCGTTCACGCGGGCGCTGCGCGCCCCGGGAGCGCTCGACATTAAGGCGTTGCGCCAGTACGTCGAGCAGACAACAGTTGCTGAGCAGGCAACACCGTAAGACGTGCCGTACGGAACCCCGTGCGGCCCTAGGTACCCCGCGAGTTGGAAGTAGGTCGAGATTGCGATGAGCACTCGATGAGCACGCGATGAGTACGCCCATGAAGTAGCGACGGTCCGGACGCACCCGGACCTAAAAGGAGCGAAGTGGCTAAGGTCCGGGTATACGAACTCGCCAAGGAGTTCGGGGTTGAGAGCAAGGTCGTCATGGCCAAGCTCCAGGAACTCGGTGAATTCGTCCGTTCGGCGTCTTCGACCATCGAAGCGCCCGTCGTCCGCAAACTGACGGACGCCCTCCAGCAGGGCAACGGAGGCGGCAAGGCCGCCCCCGCACGCAAGGCCGCCCCGGCACGTCCGGCGGCCCCCTCTCCCGCGCAGGCCGCCCGTCCG
>NZ_WVUG01000106.1 GCF_017614965.1 Streptomyces griseorubiginosus
GGGTCGGAGGGGTCCGGGTGGGCCCGGTCCCAGGCGGTGAGGAGCGGGGTCAGTTCGCCCTCGTCAGGGGGCTGGGCAGGGGCCGCCGCCTGTTCCGTTGTCTTTCCGGTTGCCATCGCCGTTGCCTTTGCCTTTGCCTTTGCGGTGGGCTTCGAGGTTGCTTTCGCGCTGGGCTTCGCGGTCGTCTTCCTGGTGGTGATGGGCTCGAGCGGGTTCATCGGATGTCCCTTCGGCGCGTCTTTGGCTTCGGTTCCACGATGCCGCTGCGGCGGCGCCCTCGCCATGAAGCCTCCCACCGGACGGGAGGTGTAGGTGGCCGTAATTCCGGGGGGTTGCCCGCACCCCGAGGATCCGTCGGTGGAAGGAGTGCGAGGCCGTGGGCACGAGGCGGTACCGGGCGTTGACGCGGGTGCTGCCTCCTCGCAGGTCGGCACCCAGTCGTCTGCCACAACGACCCCGGCCCGAACAACCCGTCTTCAGGGAGGACGGCCCGGAGGGTGTACCGGTCGCCTTTCCGGTTGGCGGGACGGGACGGAAGGCGATCCCCGCGGCGGAGGCGCACGGGGCGTTGCCGGAGCCCGCCGCCGTCCCTGAACTGCTGCTGTAGCGGACTTCGCTGAGGCGCCCGAGTCTGCCGCGGTACGCCAATCTGGGCTCTGACCTGCACGGATACGGTCGCCGGAGCCCGTTGTCAGTGGTGCCCTCTAATCTCGGAGGCGATGGCACAGGCATGGAAGTGCTCGGGGCTGCGGTGGGCGGGCGGCGGTCCCGTGCTGGCTTGGGACGGTGGTCGGCGCAGCGCGCTGACCTGGGGGAAACGGGTGGCCTTCAGGGTCGCGGACGGGGGTGTACGGACATGTGTGGGAGCGCGGGGGCATACGTGCCCGGTGCGGGCGGCCGTGCCGGGACGGAGTACGGGGGCCCGCTGCGAGGAGTGCGCGCGGCTGGACCGGGCGCACTCCGTTGCCGCCGACACGATCGCGGACGATCCGCGCCCGTACCACGTGTATCTGGCGTGGTTCGGGCCCGGCATGGTCAAGGTCGGGATCACCGCCGAAGAACGGGGCTCGGCGCGGCTGCTCGAGCAGGGCGCGGTGTGCTTCAGCTGGCTGGGTCTGGGGCCTTTGATGGCCGCCCGGCGCACGGAGGAGCTGCTGCGCGCCGCGCTCCGGGTGCCCGACCGCATTCCGTACGGCGAGAAGCGGGCCGTCCGATCCCGGCTGCCGGCTTCGGCGGCTGAGCGGGCGGCCGAGGTGGAGGCGCTGCACGGCCGGGCCTGCGCGCTGACCGCCTGGCCGGAGTCGCTGAGGCGGGAGCCGTGCCAAGTCGTCGACCACGTGGGGGTGTTCGGGCTCACCGATCTTCCGGCCGCCGCGGGGGAGGTGACAGAGCTGGCCGCGGGCAGCGGGGTGAACGGGAAGCTGCTCGCGGCCGCGGGGCCCGATCTGCACCTCGCGACGGGACGCGGGGTCATCGTGCTCGACACGCGGCTGATGACGGGGTGGGCCATCGTGCCTAGCGGGGACGGGGAGGGGATCACCGTTCCGGTGAGAGAGGTGAGGGGGGTGAGGGAGGCGGCCGGGTTTCAGGACGGACTCTTCTGACGGCTCGCTTCGCCGGGTCTGGTGGGCCCTCTTCGGTGGACCTGGCGGGGCTCTTCAGCGGTGCGGACGGCCTGCTTCGCCGGGTCTGGTGGGCCTCTTCGGCGGGTCTGGCGGGCCTCTTCGGCGGCGCGGACGGCCTGCTTCGCCCGATCTGGCGGGCCTCGTCGCCGATCTGGCTGCCAGCTTCGCCCGGTCTGACGGCCTGATCGCCGGGCCCAGCCGACTGCTCCGCCGGGGCTGACGGCCTGATCGCCGGGTCTAGCCGACTGCTTCGTCGGGCCCAGCCGACTGCTTCGTCGGGCCCAGCCGACTGCTCCGCCGGGCCCAGCCGACTGCTTCGCCGGGGCTGACGGCCTGATCGCCGGGTCTAGCTGACTGCTTCGCCGGGCCCAGCCGACTGCTCCGCCGGGGCTGACGGCCTGCTCCGCCGTGTCTGGCCAACTGCTCGACCGAAACTGACGGCCTGCTCCGCCGGGGCTGAGGAACTACTCCGCCGGGGCTGAGGAACCGCTCGCCGGGCTGTTCCGAGCATCCAGATCTGGGTGAGGGTGAGGATGAGAGGCGGGAGAAGACCGGCGAGTGGGTTCGAGAGGGCATATGGCTGAGATGGCGGAGGCCGGGCAGGTCCGGTGGTTCTGGGAGCGGCTGGGGCTGCCGGGGCTGGTCGATGTGCACACGCACTTCATGCCCGAGCGCGTGTTGCGCAAGGTGTGGGGCTACTTCGACTCGCTCGGGCCGCTGACCGGCGGGGTGGAGTGGCCGATCACGTACCGGGCGGAGGAGGAGGAACGGGTCGCGCTGATACGGGAGTTCGGGGTGCGGGCCTTCACCGCCATGCTCTACCCGCACAAGCCCGGCATGGCACGGTGGCTCAACAGCTGGGCCGTCGAGTTCGCCGCCCGCACTCCCGACTGTCTGCACACCTCGACCCTCTTCCCGGAGGACGGGGTCGAGGCCTACGTCCAGGAGGCGGTCGACGCCGGGGCGCGGGTCTTCAAGGCGCATGTGCAGGTGGGCGCGTACGACCCGGCCAGTGAACTCCTCGATCCGGCTTGGGGGTTGCTCGCGGAGGCGGGCGTGCCGGTGGTGATCCACTGCGGTTCAGGACCCGCGCCCGGCAAGCACACCGGGCCCGAGCCGATCGCCCGCGTGCTGGCCCGCCATCCCCGGCTGCGGCTGGTCGTCGCGCACATGGGGATGCACGAGTACGAGGACTTCCTCGACCTGGCCGAGCGGTACGGGGAGGTGCGGCTGGACACGACGATGGCGTTCACGGACTTCAGTGAACGGTTCGCGCCGTTCCCCGGGCGGGCCCTGCCCCGGCTCGCGGACCTCGGCGGACGCGTTCTGCTGGGCAGCGACTTCCCCAACATCCCGTATCCCTACGTCCACCAACTCCACGCCCTGGAGCGCCTGGACCTCGGCGACGACTGGCTGCGGGCCGTGTGCCACGACAACGGGGCGCGGCTCTTCGGACTTTGAGGCCCGTGGGTTCCTTACCCCTCCCCGGGGCTTCGAGCCCCGGGAACCTCTCTCACCCAGGCCCCCCACAGACAGCCTTTACGTTCCGAACACCCCGGCCCACGGATGATGAACCCGTCCCGACCGGCGCGGACACGGCCGGGCAAGAACTTCCCAGGGGTTCCCTGAGAGGCGCCTGTGCGTTTCTCAGGGAAATCACAGGTTGTCGAAAGGGTGCTCTCAGAGGATCCAGACAGTGTGTCCACCATGACCACGACCTCGCCCCAGGGGCGCACCGAACTGCTGAGGCCGGACGGGAGCCCCGTCCGCGTGCTTGTGGTGGACGACGAGCTGTCGATCACCGAACTGCTGTCCATGGCCCTCCGTTACGAGGGCTGGCAGATACGGTCGGCCGGAGACGGCACGGGAGCCATCCAGACCGCTCGTGAGTTCCGTCCCGACGCCGTCGTACTCGACATGATGCTGCCGGACATGGACGGGCTGACCGTCCTGGGGCGGCTGCGCCGGGAGCTGCCGGACGTGCCGGTGCTGTTCCTGACGGCCAAGGACGCGGTCGAGGACCGTATCGCCGGGCTCACCGCCGGCGGCGACGACTACGTCACCAAGCCGTTCTCCCTGGAGGAGGTCGTGGCGCGGCTGCGGGGTCTCATCCGCCGTTCCGGTGCCGCCGACCGGCGCTCGGACTCCGTGCTCGTGGTCGGTGACCTCACCCTGGACGAGGACAGCCACGAGGTGTCGCGGGCCGGGGACTCCATCCACCTCACCGCGACCGAGTTCGAGCTGCTGCGCTTCCTGATGCGGAATCCTCGGCGCGTGCTCAGCAAGGCGCAGATCCTCGACCGGGTGTGGTCGTACGACTTCGGTGGGCAGGCCAATGTGGTCGAGCTGTACATCTCGTATCTGCGGCGCAAGATCGATGCCGGGCGGGAGCCGATGATCCACACGCGGCGTGGGGCCGGTTATCTGATCAAGCCCGCCGCCTCATGAGCGGGCGACGACGAACGCGTCCGCAGCAGCGACGAGCGGGACAGCCGCGCACCCTGCGGGCGCGGCTCGTCGTCGCTTCCGTGGTGCTGATCGCGGTGGTGTGCGCGGTGATCGGCACGGTGACGACAGTGGCGCTGAAGTCTCATCTGTACGACCAGCTCGACACCAAGGTGAGGGACGTCGCCATGCGCGCGGTCGGCGGTCGCATGGACGGCAAGCAGCCTCCCGGAGGTCAGCTCGACGGTTCGAACGGCAGTTCCGCTGGGACGTCGGTCCCGCCCAGCGCTCGTGACGACGACACGCCGGCGAGTGCCAAGGCCAGTAGGTTCGTCAAGCAACCCCCGACGCAGCCCAGAACTGTCGCCGCCTACGTGCAGAACGGCAAGATCGTCAGTGCCGCCGTCGCGGAGCAGACGAGCGACAGCAACGGCGTGTTCAAGAACATGCGGGCGGCCAGTCTCACCACGGCCCAGACAGCTGCCCTCGCCTCCGTGGCGAAGGACAACAACGAGCACTCCGTGTCGATCCCGGGTCTCGGGGACTACCGCGTCCGGTACGTCTCGAACGGCGGCGACTCCTACTATGTCGCCCTCCCGACTGCTGAGGTCGACAACACGATCAACACCCTCATCCTCGTCGAGGTCAGCGTCACCGCCGCCGGGCTCGGGGCCGCCGTCATCGCCGGTTACGTGCTCGTCGGTGTCGCCACCCGGCCGTTGCGGCGCGTCGCCGCCACCGCGACCCGGGTGTCCGAACTGCCGCTGCACACCGGTGAGGTGAATCTCAGTGAGCGGGTGCCCGAGTCCGAGACCGATCCGCACACCGAGGTCGGCCAGGTCGGCGCCGCGCTCAACCGGATGCTGGACCACGTCCACGGCGCCCTGCACGCCCGTCAGCAGAGCGAGATGCGGGTACGGCAGTTCGTGGCCGACGCCAGCCACGAGCTGCGCACCCCCCTCGCCTCCATCCGCGGGTACGCCGAGCTGACCCGGCGCGGGAGGGAGCAGGTCGGGCCCGACACCCGGCACGCCCTGGGCCGGATCGAGTCCGAGGCCGGACGGATGACCCTCCTGGTCGAGGATCTGCTGCTGCTCGCCCGGCTCGACGCGGGGCGGCCGTTGCAGTTCGAGCAGACCGATCTGATCCCGCTGGTCGTGGACACCGTCAGCGACTCCCGCGCGGCCGGCATGGACCACAACTGGCGGCTGGACCTGCCCGACGAACCTGCGCTGGTGTCGGCGGACGCGGCCCGCATCCAGCAGGTGCTGGTCAATCTGCTGGGCAACGCCCGCAAGCACACGCCGCCCGGCACCACCGTCACCGCACGGATCCAGCGGCGCGGCCCGTGGATGTGCGTGGACGTCGAGGACAACGGCCAGGGCATCCCGCCCGACCTGCTGCCGCACGTCTTCGAGCGGTTCGCCCGCGGCGACTCGGCGCGTTCGCGTGCCACGGGGTCCACCGGGCTCGGGCTCGCCATCGTGCAGGCCGTCGCGACCGCGCACGGCGGCGCGGTGACCGTGGACAGCGTTCCGGGCCGTACGGTCTTCACCGTCCATCTGCCGGCGCTCGCCCCGGCGCTCCCCCACCCGGCTCCCGAAACGAACTGGCAATCGCACTCACAGGTGCAGCACAGTGCCAGCACATGGGTGCAACAGGGCACTTGACCACAGTCGTTTCCATGCGAACCGACTCTTCTCCCGGCACCCTGCCGGCGCGGGAGCACCTCCCGGCCGGCGACGCCGGTACGCCTGTCCTGGACGTAGTGATCCCCGTCTACAACGAGGAGAAGGACCTCCAGCCGTGTGTGCTGAGACTGCACGAGCACCTCAAGCGCACGTTCCCGTACGCGTTCCGCATCACCATCGCGGACAACGCGTCGACCGACACCACCCCGACGGTGGCGTCGCGGCTGGAGTCGGAGATCGCCGAGGTCAGGAACTTCCGCCTGGAGCAGAAGGGCCGCGGACGCGCCCTGCGCACCGTGTGGTCCGCCTCGGACGCCCCGATCCTCGCCTACATGGACGTGGACCTCTCCACCGACCTCAACGCCCTGCTGCCGCTGGTGGCCCCGCTGATCTCGGGCCACTCGGACCTCGCCATCGGCTCGCGGCTCTCCCGCAGCTCCCGGGTGGTGCGCGGTCCCAAGCGGGAGTTCATCTCACGGACGTACAACCTGATCCTGCGCGGCTCGCTGCAGGCCCGCTTCTCGGACGCGCAGTGCGGATTCAAGGCGATCCGGCGTGATGTCGCCCAGGTGCTGCTGCCGCTGGTGGAGGACACCGGCTGGTTCTTCGACACCGAGATGCTGGTCATCGCCGAACGCGCGGGCCTTCGTATCCACGAGGTGCCCGTCGACTGGGTCGACGACCCCGACTCCACCGTCCACATCGTGAAGACGGCGACCGAGGACCTCAAGGGCGTGTGGCGGGTGGGCAAGGCGCTCGCGACCGGTTCGCTGCCGCTGGACCGGATCACCCGCCCGTTCGGCGACGACCCGCGTGACCGCGAGATCCAGGACGTGCCGAAGGGACTGGCCCGCCAGCTCGTCGGGTTCTGTGTCGTCGGCGGTCTGTCGACCCTCTTCTACCTCGTCCTCTACAGCCTCTTCCGGCAGTTCGGCGGCTCGCAGCTCGCCAACGCGCTCGCGCTGCTCGTCTCCGCGGTCGCCAACACGGCCGCCAACCGGCGTCTGACCTTCGGGGTGCGCGGCCGCGGGGGCGCCGTCCGCCACCAGGCGCAGGGCCTCGTCGTCTTCGGCATCGGCCTCGCCCTGACCAGCGGCTCGCTCGCCGCCCTGAACGCGGCGACGTCCGACCCGGCGCACTCCACCGAGCTGGCGGTGCTGATCGCCGCCAACCTCGCGGCGACCGTGCTGCGCTTCCTGCTCTTCCGCGCCTGGGTCTTCCCCGAGCGGGACGACAGCCGGCCGTCCACGGTGGTGGCCGCGCACACCCCGTCCTCGCCGACGTACGTGACGACCCCGACGACCCCGTTCCCGCAGTACCAGCCGCAGCACCCGCTGCCACAGCGCCCGGCCGCGTACCGGGGCCACGACACCACCCAGTTCCGCGCCGGCGAAGTCGCGGACCGCACCTGGGAGGACGCCACGCTGCATCTGCAGCCGGTGCGTCCGACCGACACCGATCCGAGGGACGCCCGATGACCACCCACTACGACCGGACGACGTACGAGGGGGGACCCGGTCCCTCCTCCTGGGGGCCGCCCCCCGGCCCCACGGTGACCACGGCCGTGCAGGAGCCGGTGATCCCCACCGAGCCCCGGGCCGGCGAGCCGCGGCAGCCCTTCGTACGCAGACTGTGGCGCGGCCGCCCCGAGGACCCCCGCTGGGCGCGCCCGGCCTTCCTCGGACTGCTGGCCGCCACCCTGCTCCTCTACCTCTACAACCTGAGCGCCTCCGGCTACGCCAACTCCTTCTACTCGGCGGCCGTGCAGGCCGGCAGCAAGTCCTGGAAGGCGTTCTTCTTCGGTTCGCTGGACGCGGGCAACGCGATCACCGTCGACAAGCCCCCGGCGTCTCTGTGGCCGATGGAGCTGTCGGTGCGGATCCTCGGCCTCAACTCCTGGGCGATCCTTCTCCCCGAGGTCCTGATGGGCGTCGGCGCGGTGGCCGTGGTCTACGCGGGAGTGCGGCGCCGCTTCAGCCCCGGGGCCGGTCTGATCGCGGGTGCGGTGCTCGCGCTCACTCCCGTCGCGGCGCTGATGTTCCGGTTCAACAACCCGGACGCCATGCTGGCCCTGCTGATGGCGCTGGCCTGCTACTTCGTGGTGCGTGCCGTCGAGGACGGCAGGACGAGGTGGCTGGTGTGGGCCGGTGTGGCGATCGGCTTCGCGTTCCTCGCCAAGACCCTGCAGGCCTTCCTGATCCTGCCGCCGCTGGCGATCGTGTACGCGGTCTGCGCGCCGGTGCCGGTGAGGAAGCGGTTCGCACAGCTGGCCGCGGCGACGCTCGCGCTGGTCGTCTCCGGCGGCTGGTGGGTCGCGATCGTCGAGCTGTGGCCCGCGTCCTCCCGCCCCTACATCGGCGGTTCGCAGAACAACAGCTTCCTCGAGCTGACCTTCGGCTACAACGGCTTCGGCCGCCTCAGCGGCGACGAGACCGGCAGCGTCGGCGGCGGTGGCGGAGGCGGCGGCACCGGCATGTGGGGCGCCACCGGCTGGAACCGGATGTTCAACTCCGAGGTCGGCGGCCAGATCTCCTGGCTGCTCCCGGCCGCGCTGGTCCTCTTCGTCGCCGGCCTGGTGGCCACCCGCAAACTCAAGCGGACCTCGGTCACCCGCGCCTCGTTCCTGGTCTGGGGCGGCTCGCTGCTGATGACCATGGTCGTCTTCAGCTACATGGCGGGCATCTTCCACCAGTACTACACGGTGGCCCTCGCTCCCTACATGGCCGCGGTCATCGGCATGGGCTCGGCGATCCTGTGGGAGAAGCGCAGGGAGACCTGGGCCTCGATCACCCTCGCGGGCGCGGTCGTGGCGAGCGCGGTGTGGAGTTACGTCCTGCTCAACCGCACCTCGAGCTACCTGCCCTGGCTGAAGTACCTCGTGCTGATCGGCGGTCTGACCGCCGCGCTCGGCCTCATCTTCGCCGGCCGGATCAACCGGCAGCTCGCCCTCGGGGCGGCGGCCGTGGGTCTGGTCGCCTCCCTGGCCGGCCCGACCGCGTACACCCTCAGCACCCTGCAGACGGGCCACACCGGCTCCATCGTCACGGCTGGTCCGGCGGGCGCGAGCATGATGGGCGGTCCCGGTGGCGGCGGTATGCGGGGCGGCTTCGGCGGCGGCATGCCGGGCGGGCAGAACGGCAACGGCACCGGCGGCTTCGGCGGCATGCCCGGCCAGAACGGCAACGGCAACACGCAGGGCCAGAACCAGCAGGGCAACGGCAACACCCAGGGCCGGCAGAACGGCAACGGCTTCCCCGGTGGGGGCGGCGGCGGTGGCGGCGGCGGTGGCGTCGGCGGTCTGCTGAACGGCGCCAGCGTCTCCTCCGCGGCCAAGAAGCTGCTGGAGACCGACTCGTCCAAGTACACCTGGGTCGCCGCGGCCATCGGCGCCCAGAACGCGGCGAGCTACCAGCTCTCCACCGGTGACCCGGTGATGGCGATCGGCGGCTTCAACGGCACCGACCCGTCCCCGACGCTGGCCCAGTTCCAGAAGTACGTGGCGGACGGCAAGATCCACTACTTCATCTCCTCCGGCACCGGAGGCGGCATGGGCGGCATGGGGGGCAGCAGCAGCGGTACGTCCTCGCAGATCACGTCCTGGGTCGAGAAGAACTTCAAGAAGGTGACCGTGGGTTCGTCGACCTTCTACGACCTGACGCAGAAGGCGAGCAGCTGACCCTCAGCCCGACGATCTGACAGAAAACGCGTTGTACACCGCATAGCTGCCAGCTATGCGGTGTATGGCATGTCTGATCCTCGGTGTCATCTCCGTGCTCGGGGCCGTGCTCAGTTCCTCCGGGGGCTGGCCGAGGGGCTGAAGGCCGGTCAGCTGGGGCGTGCCGTGCTCGCGTTGCCGGGCGGGTTCGTGGCGGCGGCGTTGCTGCGACGTGCGCAGCGGGCAGACTCGGAGATGGTGGCCGCCCGAGGGCCGGCCGCCGGCCGGCACCTCGATGTGTGAACGGAAGTCTAGGAAGGTACGCCATGGTGAGGGCAGCCGAGCGGGCCGTGCGGACCAGTGTGTGGCTGGAGGGCAAGGTCCGTCGGGGCGGGCGCGGCGGCGGGCAGCCGTCGGGGCTCGACCGGGACCGCATCACCGAGGTGACCGTGCGGCTCCTGGACGCCGAGGGGCTGGCGAAGTTCTCCATGCGTAGGCTGGCCGCCGAGCTGAAGGTCACCGCGATGTCCGTCTACTGGTACGTCGACACCAAGGACGACCTCCTCGAACTCGCCCTGGACGCGGTCTACGGCGAACTCACCCTGCCCGACGCGGACGCCGACGAGGACTGGCGCGAGCAGCTGCGCACGCTGGCGACGGAGTACCGCGGGCTGCTGGTCCGCCATCCCTGGCTGTCTCCGCTGGCGGGCACGTTCCTCAACATCGGCCCGAACTCGCTGGCCTTCTCCAGGGTCGTCCAGCGGGTCATCCGCAAGACCGGCCTGCCGGTGCACGGCCTGACCGGCGCCATCTCGCTCGTCTTCCAGTTCGTGTACGGGTACGGCACCATCGAGGGCCACTTCATCGCCCGCTGCGCGGAGGCGGGGATGACCCAGGACGAGTACTTCCAGCACGCGATGACCGCGGTGACCCGGTCACCGGAGGCCGCCGAGATCGTCAAGGAGAACGAGGAGATCATGGCGGCCCGGGGCGGTGACACGGTGGAGGAGATGAGGGCGAGGGACTTCACCTTCGCCCTGGACCTCCTGATCGCAGGCATCGAGGCGATGACCGCCAGGCCCCACTAGCCCTCAGGCGCCCGGCGAGCCCAGCCGTGCCGGGAAGCCGCCGGTGGCCACGGGTCCCCACCGCTCCGGGGTGACCCGGATGATGGACTTGCCCTGCTTGACCATGGCCTCGCGGGCCCCTTCTTCCTGCGCCCCTCGCGCTGCTTCGCAGGCTTCGGAGCGCTGCGCCGGACTCCGTCCGTCGGGTGGCGTTGGACGGTGTCGACTGGCCCTCAGGCGCCCGGCGAGCCCAGCCGCGCAGGGAACCCGCCGGTGGCGACCGGGCCCCAGCGTTCGGGGGTGACCCGGATGATGGACTTGCCCTGCTTGACCATCGCCTCGCGGGCCCCTTCTTTCTGCGCCCCTCGCGCTGCTTCGCAGGCTTCGGAGCGCTGCGCCGGACTCCGTCCGTCGGGTGGCGTTGGACGGTGTCGACTGGCCCTCAGGCGCCCGGCGAGCCCAGCCGCGCAGGGAACCCGCCGGTGGCGACCGGGCCCCAGCGTTCGGGGGTGACCCGGATGATGGACTTGCCCTGCTTGACCATCGCCTCGCGGGCCCCTTCTTTCTGCGCCCCTCGCGCTGCTTCGCAGGCTTCGGAGCGCTGCGCCGGACTCCGTCCGTCGGGTGGCGTTGGACGGTGTCGACTGGCCCTCAGGCGCCCGGCGAGCCCAGCCGCGCAGGGAACCCGCCGGTGGCGACCGGGCCCCAGCGTTCGGGGGTGACCCGGATGATGGACTTGCCCTGCTTGACCATCGCCTCGCGGTACTCGTCCCAGTCGGGGTGTTCGCCGGCGATGTTGCGGTAGTACTCCACCAGGGGCTCCACGGAGTCGGGGGAGTCGATGACCTCCGCGGTGCCGTCGATCTGGACCCAGGGTCCGTTCCAGTCGTCGCTCAGGACCACCAGGCTGACGCGGTCGTCCCGCTTCGCGTTCCGTGTCTTCGCGCGCTCGGGGTACGTGGAGACCACGATCCGCCCCGAGTCGTCGACCCCGCAGGTCAGCGGCGAGGCCTGCGGGCTTCCGTCGGCCCGTCGCGTGAGCAGGATCGCGCGGTGCCGCGGCCGTACGAAGTCCAGCAACTCGTCCAGCGAGACGGTCGTGTTCGTAGCGATGTTCGGTGCCATGGAGCCAGCCTAGGCCGACGGCCTCCGCTCAGCCTGCTCCTGTCAGGCCTACGCCTGCGGCAGGGACTCCCCCTGCACCGCCTGGATGTCCAGCTCCACCCGCAGGGTCGTGCCGATGGCGGCGATCCCGGCCTGGATCACCTGGTTGTAGTTCATGGCGAAGTCCTCGCGCCGCAGCTCGGTCGTCGCGCGGAAGGCGGCCCGGGTGCCGCCCCAGGGATCGGCGCCCGTGCCCAGGTAGGCGAGGTCCAGGTCCACCGGCCGGACGATCCCGCGCAGGGTCAGCTCCCCGTGCACGGTCCAGCGGTCGGAGCCCGCCGCCGTGAGCCCGGAGGACCGGTAGGTGATCTCCGGGTACTTCTCGGCGTCCAGGAAGTCCGGCGAGCGCAGATGGTCGTCGCGCATGCCGTTGCCCGTGTCGATCGAGGCGGCCCGGATCACCGCCTCCACCCGCGACTTCTCCACCTCGTCCGGCGCGATCTCGATCCGCCCGGCGAAGTCGGTGAAGCGGCCGTGGACGCTGGAGATGCCCAGGTGCTGGGCGACCGCGCCCACCGAGGAGTGCGCGGGGTCGATGGTCCACGCCCCCGGCGGCGGCAGCTCGGTGCCGCCCTGCCGGGCCAGCGTCACGTTCCCGAGCTCGGCCCGGCCGCTCGCGGTGACGATCGCCGTGGACGCGGCGGGCGCGTACCCGACGGCGGTGACGATGACGACGTACGGCCCGGGGGCCAGCGCGGTCGTGTCCCGTACGGCCCCCTCGGCGTCCGCCTCGGCCCGCAGCACCTGCGCGCCGGTCATGTCGGTCACCGTGACGACCGCGTGCGACACGGCCCATCCGTCCCGCGTTCGGATCCTCGCGGTCAGTCCCATCCCGTTTCTCCCTGCGAAAGCTGTCGGTCTCAAGAGAACCGGCCCGTGGCGGGGACGCGTCCGAGCGATCGGAGCGCGTCACCGCCACGGGCCGGGGTTCGAACTACTCGGCCGGGTGGGCCAGTTCGATGTCGTGGCCGTCGACCCCGCGGCCGCTGACCGTCAGGGCCGTGGCCACCGGCGGGTAGCCGGTCGCGATGACCGTGTAGTCGCCGCTGTTCAGGTCGGTGAAGGCGTACGCCCCGTCCGCCCCGGTGGTCGCGGTCCCCACGACGTTGCCGGCCGCGTCGACCAGCGTGACCCGCGCGTCGGCCAGCGGCCCGTGCGGCGCCCGTACGACACCCTGCAGCTGCGCCCCCGAGTCGAGGTCGACCTCGATCCGGGTCACCCCGGCCCCGCCGACCTCGACGGGAAGCGCCCGCGGCCGGAACCCGGCGGCGTTCACGGCGACGGTGACCTGCCCCGGCACCAGCTCGGCGAAGGAGAACTCGCCCTGCTCACCGGTGTTTCCGGTGGCCAGCAGGTCCCCGCGCACATCGGTCACGATGACCATGGCGTCCTTGACCGGCAGCCCGTTCTCCGCGGCCCGCACCAGCCCGTTCAGCCCGCTGGTGCCGCTGAGCAGGATGTCGTACGACACCGGCTCACCGTTCACCACGACCGTGGACGCCTGCGGCTGGAACCCGTCCGCGGAGGCGATCAGGACGTACGACCCGACGCTCGGCGCGTCCACCGCGTACGAACCGTCCCCCTGCGTCACCGAGCGGCCCAGCTGACGTCCGGCCAGCGAGATCAGCGTGACGGCCGCCTGCGGCACCGGCGCGCTCTCGGCGCCGCGCACGAAGCCGCGCACCGGGATCCCGCCGGAGCCCTCGGTCGCCTCGGGCCGGGCGAGGGTGGCCACCGCGGCGAGCTTCTGCGTGCCGTCGGCGGCGGCCTCCGTGGCCTTCGCGGCCTCCGTGTCGGACACGGCCCAGCTCGGGACGTGCTCGGCGGCGGGGGCCTGCGCGGCGACCGGAGCCGCCGAAGGGGCCTCCGCCTCGGCCGGCGTCCGCTCCGCGTGCGCCGCCTGCGCCAGGGCGCCCTTGGTCCTCAGCGGGACCTCCTTGATGAACAGGGTGATCAGGAACGCGACGGCGGCGAGGCAGCCGGCGATCAGGAAGACGTCGGCGATGCCGTGGCCGTACGCGCTCTCCATGAGGGTGCGGATGGGGGCCGGCAGCTTGCCCAGGTCCGGGATGCTGTCCCCGGAGGAGCTGGAACCGGCCAGCGCGGCCCGGTACTTGGGGTCGAGGGCGGCGGCGCCGTCCGCGACGTAGTGGGTGATCCGGCGGGCCATCACCGCGCCCAGCGCCGAGACGCCGACCGCACCGCCGAGGGAGCGGAAGAAGGTGACCGTGGAGCTGGCCGAGCCGAGGTCGGCCGGGTCGACCTGGTTCTGCGTGCACAGCACCAGGTTCTGCATCATCATGCCGATGCCGAGACCCATCAGGGCCATGAAGATCGCCATCTTCCAGTACGCCGTGTCGTACCGGATGGTGCCGAGCAGGCCGAGGCCGGCCGTCACCAGGACGCCACCGCTGACCAGCCAGGCCTTCCAGCGGCCGGTGCGGGTGATGAACTGCCCGGAGACGGTGGAGGAGACGAACAGCCCACCGATCATCGGGATGGTCATCACACCGGACATCGTGGGGGACTTGTCGCGGGCGATCTGGAAGAACTGGCTGAAGAACACCGTGCCGGTGAACATCGCGACACCGACGAACAGCGAGGCCACCGAGGCCAGCGTGATGGTGCGGTTGCGGAACAGCCGCAGTGGGATGATCGGCTCCTTGGCCTTCGACTCGACGAGCACGAAGACCAGGCCGAGGACGATCGAACCGCCGACCATCGCGTAGGTCTGCCAGGAGATCCAGTCGTACTTGTCACCGGCGAAGGTGACCCAGACCAGGAGCAGCGAGACGGCCGCGGCGACGAAGAACGCGCCGGCCCAGTCGACCTTCACGTCCCGCTTCATGACGGGCAGGTGCAGGGTCTTCTGCAGCACGATCAGCGCGAGGACGGCGAAGGGGACGCCGACGTAGAAGCACCAGCGCCAGCCCAGCCACGAGGTGTCGGTGATGACACCGCCGAGCAGCGGGCCGCCGACGGTGGCGACGGCGAAGGTCGCGCCGAGGTAGCCGGAGTAACGGCCGCGCTCACGCGGGGAGATCATCGCGGCCATGACGATCTGGGCGAGCGCGCTCAGACCGCCGACGCCGATGCCCTGCACGACACGGCAGGCGATCAGCATGCCCGGGTTCTGCGAGAGCCCGGCGGCCATCGACCCCAGTACGTAGATGACCAGGGCTATCTGGACGAGCGCCTTCTTGCTGTACAGGTCGGCGAGCTTGCCCCACAGGGGCGTGGTCGCGGTCATCGCCAGCAGCGAGGCGGTGACGACCCAGGTGTAGGCGGACTGGCCGCCGCCGAGGTCGCCGATGATGTGCGGGAGGGCGTTGGTGACGATCGTGGAGGACAGGATCGCCACGAACATGCCGAGCAGCAGCCCGGAGAGCGCCTCCATGATCTGCCGGTGCGTCATCGGGGCGCTGCCGGCGGAGGCACCTCCCCCGTGCTTGGCATGAGCCCGCACACCGGCTGGTGTGGTCGTTGCCATGGGTTTCCTTTTCTTAGGTGCTCGCGGGTGTACGGGTGGTCGGTTCGAGTGCGGGGGCGGGCGGCGGGAGCCGGGGCGGCAGCGCGGCGACCCGGCTGTCGTCGAAGCTGGCGCGCAGCCGGGCCATGAGCCCGGTGAGCTGGGCGACCTCCTCGTCGCTCCAGTCGGCGAGCCGCTCGGCGAGCAGCTGCGTGGTCCGCTCGGACAGCGCCTCCAGACGGGCGAGGCCCGCGGGGGTGAGGTGCACGATCCGGGACCGCTTGTCCGCCGGGTCGGGGGAGCGGTCGATCCAGCCGCGCTCCGCGAGGTGCGCGACATGGCGGCTGGTGACCGACATGTCCACGGCGAGGAGGTCGGCCAGCTTGCTCATGCGCATGTCGCCGAAGCGGCCCAGCAGGGTCAGCACGGCGGCGCTGCCGCTCGGGCAGTCGGACGGCATGATCCGCCCGATCTCCCGCTTCACGGCGCCGAAGGCGCTGAACTGGCGCAACAACTCCTCGTACTGCACCCGCTCGGCCATCACACCTCCCGCATTCGTTGCTTGGGGCAACCATAGAAGTTGTTGGTTGCTGCAGGCAAACAAATATGGCGTGATCGGCATAAAAACTTGGCAAAGGCAAGTATTGCGAAAGTAAACACGCAGGTGGGGCGGGTCGCCGGGGCCGGAGGGCCCCCACTTGGGTCCCCCTCGCCTATTCGCTAGGGTCTCGGGCTATGGCTAACCCCCAGAACCCCCAGGGCAACTACGACCCCGCCGGCAGCACGCAGATGTTCCGTGCGTTCGTGGACGAGGGACCGCAGGGTCGGCAGCAGCAGGCCCCCGCCCCCGCGGGCCCCCGCATCGGCCTGATCGTCGGCGTCGTCGTGGCCGTCGCGGTCGTCGCCGCAGTGGCCTGGCTCGCCCTGATGTAACTCGGGCGCGCTACGGAGGCGCCCTACTTCCACTGGACGGTGACGTCCCGCGTCTCGACGTGCATGCCCAGCGGCACGCGCCAGGCGTCGACGCACACCGTCCAGGTCTTCTCCTTGCGCGCCCCGGCCGCGATCGGCACCGGAAGCGGCTCGGCCGACTCGACCGTCGCCCAGTCGATGCCGAGCAGCCCGATGATGTGCGTCCCGAACGTCACCGTGCCCGAACGCACCGCTGTCCCGCCCGAGTTGGCGAAGGTCAGCTCGACGTCCTCGCACCACCGCTGCTCGGTGGCCGTGCGGACCGGCTCGCCCCAGCTCAACGAGGCGCGTCCGACGGGAGCCGTCGGACCCGGAGTTGCCGTCGAGGGCGGTGAAGTGGGCGTCGTACGACCGGACTTGGCGCCGCCGGTCCAGGAGCCGGCCTGCGCACCGGGTGTCCCGGCGGCAGCAGTGCCGCCCGGCGCGTCCATGCTCCCCGCACTCGCGTCCCGTTCACCCTTCGTCGTCGTCGGCGCCCCGCCCCTGCCCGTCGTGGCCCGGGGCCGCTCCAGCGGCACCAGCGTCACGCCGCCCGTCGGGGCCGCCGCACCGGAGGCCTGCGGACCGCCCACCGCGCCCGTGGCGACATAGCCCTCGCGCCCGCCGCCCCCGCACGCCGCCAGTGCGGCGCCCAGACAGACGACGGCCGCCGACGCGCCGATCAGGGCGCCTCGACGGCCACGTGTCCATGTCGTCCCGGGAGTCGCTCGCAGCATCGCGCCATGGTGGCTGACGCTCCGTCAAAAAGGAACCCCCGGGTTCCGTTCCGCTCTCTGCCTTCGCTCTCAGTCTCCGCTCAGTCCGAGATCAGGCCTTCGCGCAGCTGGGCCAGCGTGCGGGTCAGCAGGCGGGAGACGTGCATCTGCGAGATGCCGACCTCCTCGCCGATCTGCGACTGGGTCATGTTCGCGAAGAAGCGGAGCATGATGATCTGCCGCTCCCGGGGCGGGAGTTTGGCCAGCAGGGGCTTCAGGGACTCGCGGTACTCGACGCCTTCCAGCGCGCTGTCCTCGTAGCCCAGCCGGTCCGCCAGCGAGCCCTCGCCGCCGTCGTCCTCCGGGGCCGGCGAGTCCAGCGAGGACGCGGTGTACGCGTTGCCGACCGCGAGGCCGTCGACCACGTCCTCCTCGGACACGCCGAGCACGGCCGCGAGTTCGGGGACGGTCGGGGAGCGGTCCAGCTTCTGCGAGAGCTCGTCGCTGGCCTTGGTGAGGGCCAGGCGCAGCTCCTGCAGCCGGCGCGGCACCCGAACCGACCACGAGGTGTCGCGGAAGAACCGCTTGATCTCTCCGACGACCGTCGGCATCGCGAAGGTCGGGAACTCCACGCCCCGCTCGCAGTCGAACCGGTCGATCGCCTTGATCAGCCCGATCGTGCCGACCTGGACGATGTCCTCCATCGGCTCGTTGCGCGAGCGGAACCGGGCCGCCGCGTACCGCACGAGGGGGAGGTTGAGCTCGATCAGGGTGTCCCGGACGTACATGCGCTCGGGGCTGTTCTCGTCCAGCGTGGCAAGCCGCAGGAAGAGGGAGCGGGACAGGGTGCGGGTGTCGATGGCCTCCGAGGAGGCCGGAAGGGCCGGGGCCGGCACGGCCTCCAGGACCGTGACGTCGTCGAGAACGGCGTCGGGCGCGGTCTCGCTCTTCGTGAGCGTGAGCACCTTCGAGCTGCCCTGATCTGCGGACATGCCACCCCCTTTGGGTCGCGGGACGGTCGCGGCCGAGCCTCCCCTGGTGAGGAGTTCAGCCTTCACCTGAATACCGGAGCCGAAGCCGCGGCAAACGCACTGGCGGAAGAATGTCACATGTCGGCAACACGCTGTAGTGACATGTCGACATGCGAGATACGAAACGGCCCTGGAAAGAGGGGGTCTGAGCGTTTTTCGGCAGAGAACAGTCGGGAACGTCCCTGGTGAGCGATTCGCTCGTACCGGTTACGACTCGATCCTGCTTGCGAACTGGGGCGTTCCGGTGTGTTCCGGAGCGTGCGCCCGTGCGCCTCTTATGCCTCGATCCGATTCGCGGATCGCAGCCGCTGGAAGCTACGCGCGAGTAGGCGGGAGACGTGCATCTGGGAGACCCCGAGTTCCGCACTGATTTGCGACTGGGTGAGATTGCTGTAGTAGCGCAGAAGAAGGATTCGCTGTTCGCGTTCCGGGAGTTGGACGAGCAGATGCCGGACCAGATCGCGGTGCTCGACGCCGTCCAGGGCCGGGTCCTCGTAGCCGAGCCGGTCCAGCAGTCCCGGCAGCCCGTCGCCCTCTTGCGCGGCCTCCAGCGAGGTGGCGTGGTAGGAGCGGCCGGCCTCGATGCAGGACAGCACCTCCTCCTCGGTGATGCGCAGCCGCTCGGCGATCTCGGCGGTGGTGGGGGAGCGCCCGAACGCCGTGGTGAGGTCCTCCGTCGCGCTGTTGACCTGCACCCACAGCTCGTGCAGCCGGCGCGGTACGTGGACCGTGCGGACGTTGTCCCGGAAGTACCGCTTGATCTCCCCGACGACGGTCGGCATGGCGAAGGTCGGGAACTGCACGCCCCGGTCCGGGTCGAAGCGGTCGATGGCGTTGATGAGCCCGATGGTGCCGACCTGGACGACGTCCTCCATCGGCTCGTTGCGGGAGCGGAAACGGGCGGCGGCGTAGCGCACCAGCGGGAGGTTGGCCTCGATGAGCGCGCAGCGCACCCGGTCGTGCTCCGGGGTGCCGGGCCGCAGCTCCTTGAGCTCGGCGAAGAGCACCTGGGTGAGGGCCCTGGTGTCGGCGCCACGGCTGCGCGGCGCGGCGGCGGGGGCCGCCGGGGGTTCCGTGACGGCTTCCACGACGGTTTCCACGACGGCTTCGGCGACGGCTTCCTGGGGAGGCGCAGTACTGGCCGACACGGTCAACGCCACCTCTTCATCGATCAACTCATCCGTCAAAAGCGGTCATAGCATCACAAGACATGTGCACTGTGTGCAAGCACCGCATAACGATGTGTTACGCCGTGTTGAGGGGCAAGTTGGTGCAAAAGATGCACGAAAGCCTCCCGCCGTCGCGGCGGGAGGCTCGGTGTCGCGGAGCGTCCGGGCTCAGTACTCGTTCAGTACTCGTAGTCGGCGATCACCCAGGTGGAGAACTCCTTCCACAGGGCCACGCCGGCCTGGTGCTCCGGGTGCTCCACGTAGGCGCGCAGCGCGGCCGTGTCCTCGAACCCGGAGTTGATGGCGAAGTCGTAGGCGATGGGCCGGTCGCTGAGGTTCCAGCCCAGCTCCCAGAAGCGGATCTCGGGGATCTTGCCGTCCAGCGAGCGGAAGGCCTCGACGCCCTCCACGACCCGCGGGTCGTCGCGCTCGACGCCCTCGTTGAGCTTGAACAGGACGAGGTGGCGGATCATGTGCGCTCCTGGCTAGTGGGCCCCGTCGGCGATCCAGGTGAAGAAGTCACCGATGGCCTTCGCGGCGTCCGAGATGCCCTCGAACCCTATCTGGACGTAGTCGGCGGCCTTGGCCGGGTCCGTGATGATCACGTACAGGGCGAAGACCACGAGCACATAGACGGCGATCTTCTTCGCGTTCACCGCCATCGCGGCCTCCCCAGGTCATTCCTTGCCCAACGACCGCACATGATCGCACGAAGGGCCCCGTCTTTCGACGGGGCCCTTCGGAAGCGGTAGCGGAGGGATTTGAACCCTCGGTGACTTGCGCCACACTCGCTTTCGAGGCGAGCTCCTTCGGCCGCTCGGACACGCTACCGAGGGAGACCTTACAGCACCGTGAGCCGTGCTCAGAAATCGGTATTCAGCGGCCCCGGAAGAACCCGGTGAGAAGCCGGGCGCAGTCCTCGGCGAGCACGCCCTCGATCACCTCGGGACGGTGGTTGAGCCGCCGGTCGCGTATGACGTCCCAGAGGGACCCGGCCGCGCCGGCCTTCTCGTCGCGGGCGCCGTAGACCACCCGGTCGAGCCGGGACTGCACGATCGCGCCCGCGCACATCGTGCAGGGTTCGAGGGTGACCACGAGCGTGCAGCCCGCGAGCCGCCACTCACCGAGGTCGGCGGCGGCCCGGCGGATCGCGAGGACCTCGGCGTGCGCCGTCGGATCGCCGCTCGCCTCACGCTCGTTGTGTCCGGCGCCCAGCACGGTCGTACCGTCCGAGGCCAGGACGACGGCGCCCACGGGCACGTCGGTGCCCGCCCGTCCGGCCTCGCTCAGGGCGAGCCGCATCGCGGCCCGCCAGCGGTCACGTACGGGGTCCGCCGCCGTCAGCGGACGGTCTCCAGGACCTCCGAGGCGCCGAGGGCCTCGGCGATCGCGGTCAGCGCGTCCTCGTCCAGCGAGCGCAGCTCCTTGGCGCTGACGCCCAGGTCGTCGAGGACCTCGGCGTCGCCGACCGGGCTGTGCGGCACCGCCTCGGCGGACGGGGCGTCGTCGTCCTCGCCGTCGTCCTCGTCCTCCCCGTCCTCGGTGCCGTCGAGGTCGAGGGCGTCCAGGTCGGGGCCGTCGTCGCCGGGCTCCCTTCCGAGCAGTTCGTCGGTGAGCAGGATCTCGCCGTAACTGCTGCGGGCAGCGGCGGCGGCGTCCGAGACGTAGATACGAGGGTCGTCCTCGCCGTCGATGCGGACGACGCCGAACCAGGCGTCCTCCTGCTCGATCAGAACGAGCACCGTGTCGTCCTCGGCCGAGGCCTCCCGGGCGAGGTCGGCCAGATCCGACAGCGTCTCCACATTGTCGAGGAGCTCTGTGTCGCTCGCTTCCCACCCGTCTTCGGTGCGCGCGAGCAGTGCGGCGAAGTACACCGTGACTCTCCCACTGGTCATAGGCGTGCCGGTTGGGGGTCCCCCCGGCGGAGGCTTGGGCGGGGAAAAGCCGGGGCCGAGCCCCACCCACTCGGAATCGTGGCAGAAACAAGGCGTTCAGGGGACGTCTTCGGCTCCCTGTGTCCGCCCGTTTTGATCGACCACCAGCGGGATCGTACGCGGCGAATCCCGTGCGCACGCACCCGGTCGGCCCTTAGCGGGTCCCCCGGCGGCTCGCGGCTACCAGCGGAAGGTGCGCATACGCATGGCGTGACGCAGCCGGGCGACCTTGGCCCGCCGCGGCTGCACGCGGTCCCGCAACTCACGTGCCTCGGCGCGTTCCCGCAGGAACTGGGCCCTGCGGCGCCTGCGCTCGGCGTCGGTCTGCTGCTGTGACGCGTCCTGTTGGGACTCAGGCTCAGGCATAGGCTCACCACCCCGACGTGCGTCTCTCCCACTTTCCCCCTGATGGGCGGTTTGATGCCAGCGCGAGGGCGCCTCGAGCGCGGTTACTGTTAGGCCATGCGTCTCCACGTCGTCGACCACCCCCTGGTCGCCCACAAGCTCACCACGCTGCGCGACCAGCGCACGGACTCCGCGACCTTCCGCCGTCTCGCCGACGAGCTGGTCACCCTGCTCGCCTACGAGGCCACGCGCGACGTGCGCACGGAGGCCATCGACATCGAGACCCCGGTCGCCCCCACCACCGGTGTGAAGCTGTCCCGGCCGCGCCCGCTGGTCGTGCCGATCCTGCGGGCCGGTCTCGGCATGCTGGACGGCATGGTCCGGCTGCTGCCGACCGCCGAGGTGGGCTTCCTGGGCATGATCCGCAACGAGGAGACGCTGCAGGCGTCCACGTACGCCTCCCGCATGCCCGAGGACCTCTCCGGCCGCCAGGTCTACGTCCTGGACCCCATGCTGGCCACGGGCGGCACCCTGGTGGCCGCGATCCAGGAGCTGATCAAGCGCGGCGCGGACGACGTGACGGCCGTGGTCCTGCTGGCCGCCCCCGAGGGCGTCGAACTCATGGAACGCGAACTGGCGGGCACGCCGGTCACCGTCGTGACGGCAGCGGTGGACGAGCGCCTGAACGAGCACGGCTACATCGTGCCGGGCCTGGGAGACGCGGGCGATCGGCTTTACGGCGCGGCTGAATAGGGGACGATCCCCGTTCGCCGCAGGGGTGCGGGTGCGCGGTTACCGCGGGTCCGCCGTGGCTGGTCGCGCAGTTCCCCGCGCCCCTGTGGGGCGCCTCAGCAGGCCTTCTTCTTGGACGTGGCCGTCGGCTGGGGACCGGACAGCGCGGCCAGCGCCTTGTCCGCGTCCGCCTTGGCCGTGAGGTTCTTGAACGTGTCCCCGATGATCAGGTCGACGTCGGCGCCCTTGCGGGTGTCGGTGCGCTTCTCGGCGGCGGCCAACTGCGTGCCGAGCACGGGCAGCGAGGTGTTCACCGCGGACGCGGGACCGAGCAGTATCCCGGCGCCCTTGACCTTCTTGTCGTAGTCCTTGCTCGCGTTGCCCACGTCGCCGATCTTGAAGCCGCGCTTGCGCAGCTCGTCGGCCGTGCTCTTGGCCAGCCCGCTGCGGGTGGTGGCGTTGTAGACGTTCACGGTGATCTGCGCGGGCTTCGGCAGCGAGCCGGAAGCCTTCGCCGACGCGCTCACCCGCGTCGAGCAGTCCGACTTGGGCCCCGCGGCGGACGCCTTCTTGCCGCCGCCGGTGAAGACGTCGATGAGCTGCAGCGTGCCCCAGCCGATCACCCCGAGCGCGACGACCGAGGCCACCACGGCGAGCACCAGCCGGCCGCGCCTGCGGCGCTGTCGCATCCGTGGGTACTTGTCCCCCGTGATCCGGTACTTCCCGCCCATGCCCGGGGGAGTCAGCATGCTCATGAGCGCAGCGTAGTGCGCCTGAGCGGCGATGCCTACTAGATGATCATTCGACGCCGCACAGGTGACCCGAAAGGGCCAAGCCTTTACCGAACCGCCTCACCGCGGCGCGCGTCAGTCCAGCTCGAGCACGCGCGCGTGCAGTACCTGGCGCTGCTGGAGCGCCGCCCGCACCGCGCGGTGGAGGCCGTCCTCCAGGTACAGATCGCCCTGCCACTTGACGACATGGGCGAACAGATCGCCGTAGAAGGTCGAGTCCTCGGCCAGGAGGGTTTCCAGGTCGAGCTGCCCCTTCGTCGTCACGAGCTGATCGAGGCGGACCGGGCGCGGCGCGACGTCCGCCCACTGCCGGGTGCTTTCCCGGCCGTGGTCGGGGTACGGCCGGCCGTTTCCGATGCGCTTGAAGATCACACGGAAAGCCTACCGGTCCAGACGTTCCGGGCGCAGCCATGGAGACGGAGTGCGACGCTGGAAAAGACGTCGCAAAGCCGGGCATAAGGGAACTGGGGTCCGAGATGAGTGACAGCGAGACCATGCCTGAGGCCACCGCTCCCGAGGCACCCGGAAGCGCGCCCGCCCTGCCCCGCGAGGCCCTGGAGATCGCCTCCGGCTACGCCTTCTCGGGACCGGCCCTCGACCTGGGCGCCCTGCTCTGGGACGGCACCTGTCTGCCGGACGCGCAGATCCGTGTCCCGCTGCCGATGCTCAACCGCCACGGGCTGGTCGCGGGCGCCACCGGCACCGGCAAGACCAAGACCCTGCAGCTGATCGCCGAGCAGCTCTCGGCCCAGGGTGTGCCGGTGTTCCTGGCCGACGTGAAGGGCGACCTGTCCGGGATCTCCGCGCCGGGGCAGCCGAACGACCGGGTGACGGGACGCGCCGCCGAGGTCCATCAGCACTGGACGCCGGCCGGCTTCCCGGCCGAGTTCTACGCCCTCGGCGGACTCGGTCACGGCATCCCCGTACGGGCCACGATCACCAGCTTCGGCCCGGTGCTGCTGTCGAAGGTGCTCCAGCTCAACCAGACCCAGGAGCAGTCCCTCGGGCTGATCTTCCACTACGCCGACCAGAAAGGGCTGGAACTGATCGATCTGAAGGACCTGAGGGCGGTCGTCGCCTTCCTCACCTCCGACGAGGGCAAGGCGGAGCTGAAGACCGTCGGCGGGCTGTCCACCGCAACGGCCGGCGTCATCCTGCGCTCCCTCACCGCCTTCGAGGCGCAGGGCATGGCGGACTTCTTCGGGGAACCGGAGTTCGACACCGCCGACCTGTTGCGGACCGCGCCGGACGGGCGGGGCGTGGTCTCGGTCCTGGAGCTGCCCGCCGTGCAGGACAGGCCGCAGCTGTTCTCCACCTTCCTGATGTGGCTGCTGGCCGATCTCTTCCACGACCTGCCCGAGGTCGGCGACGCCGACAAACCGAAGCTGGTCTTCTTCTTCGACGAGGCGCATGTGCTCTTCGACGACGCCTCGAAGGCCTTCCTGGACTCGATCACCCAGACCGTCCGGCTGATTCGCTCGAAAGGGGTCGGCGTCTTCTTCGTCACCCAGACCCCGAAGGACGTACCGTCCGACGTCCTCGGCCAGCTCGGCAACCGCGTCCAGCACGCGCTCAGGGCCTTCACGCCCGACGACCAGAAGGCCCTCAAGGCCACGGTGAAGACCTTCCCCAACTCCGCCTACGACCTGGAGGAGCTGCTCACCGGGCTCGGCACGGGCGAGGCCGTCGTGACCGTCCTCAGCGAGAAGGGTGCCCCGACCCCGGTCGCGGCGACCCGGCTGCGTGCCCCCGAGTCCCTGATGGGCCCCGTCGACGCGGGCGCCCTCGACCAGGCGGTGAGGTCCTCGCAGTCGTACGGACGTTACGCACAGGCTGTGGACAGGGAGTCGGCGTACGAGAAGCTGACGTCCGGCAAGCCCGCCGGCGCCAAGGGGCCGGACGAGATGAGGGAGGCGGCCCGGGCGCCGAAGTCCCGACCCCAGCCGTCCGTGGTCGAACAGGTCGTCGACAGCGGCATGTTCAAGTCCCTGGCCCGTTCCGTCGGCACGCAGATCGGACGGGAGATCACCCGCTCCCTGTTCGGGACGGCCCGGCGAAGGCGCTGACCCCGCCGGGCCGCCGGGTCAGCGGTCCCGTTCCCGCGGGGACCGCTCGGGCTCCGGTCGCTTCACTTCCGGTTTCGGTGCGCTGCGCGCGGCCTCGGCGCGCAGCAGGGCGCGCAGGACCGCGTACGGGTCGGTGGGCATGGCTGTGTTCCTCGCGTAGGTGCCGACTTTTCCCGGAGCGGGGTCGGTCAGCAGCGCAGGACCACGGTGCGCAGGGCGTGCGGTGCCCGGGGCAGGACGGTCGTCGCGGTCACCCCGGGCTCCTGGGGAGCCGGGTCCGGCAGCGGCGCGGGCCGCAGGGGTACGACCGCCCGGGCCGCGGCGCGGACCACGGGAGGCAGGGCCACCTCGGTCGCGTCGCACTGGACGCACTCGGGCGACACCGGGACCGAAGCGGCCGCGTGCGTCTCGCCGGGCACCAGGAGGGCGAGCAGCAGCACGAGGACCCGCAGCCAGATGCGAATGCGGGAGAGGTGTCGTGCGATGCTCACGCCAGGTGTCTGCCCCGACACGCGAGGTGATCGACCTGCCGGTCACCGGATCCGCCCATACGGGCTACACCGCGCACCTGACCCGTTCCGCCGGCCCTTGATGCGAAGGTCGGCCGGCCCCTATCTCCCGGCTGACTTCGTGGACTTCGCTGACTTCGTGGCCTTGGCTGCCGTCTTCATCTCCTGTTTGTGCGCCCGCACCCTGGCCAGCGACTCGGGCCCGGTGATGTCGGCGACGGACCGGAAGGACTCCGCCTCGCCGTAGGCCCCGGCGGCCTCACGCCACCCCTCGGGCGTCACGCCCAGCTGCTTGCCGAGCAGGGCGAGGAAGATCTGCGCCTTCTGCCTGCCGAAGCCGGGCAGCTCCTCCAGGCGCCGCAGCAGCTCCCGCCCGTCGGCCACGCCCTTCCACACCAGCTCGGCGTTGCCGTCGTAGTGCTCGACCAGGTACTGGCACAGCTGCTGGATCCGCTTGGCCATCGAGCCGGGGTAGCGGTGCACGGCCGGCTTCTCGGAGAGGACCGCGGCGAAGGCCTCCGGGTCCTGCGCGGCGATCTCGTGCGCGTCCAGGTCGTCGGCGCCGAGCCGGTCCGCGATGGTGCGGGGTCCCTTGAACGCCCACTCCATCGGGACCTGCTGGTCCAGCAGCATCCCGACCAGCGCGGCGAGCGGGGACCGTCCGAGGAGCGCGTCGGCCGCGGGGTCCTGGGCGAGGTGAAGGGTGACGTCCATGCCCCCGATCATGCCTCGGTACGGGGCGGAGCTCCACGTGAGCGCGGGGCCCGGCCCCCTGTCTCATCGAGGCCGCACGGCTCCCGTACGATTCGGGCACAGAATATTAGGCAAGCCTTACCTAAGAGAGTTGGGGGCAGGGTGGCGACCGAGATCCACCGGGACGCATGGGGCATTCCGCATCTGCGGGCCGGCGGCGTCCGTGACCTCGCCCGCGCGCAGGGGGTGGTGACCGCCCGGGACCGGGCCTGGCAGCTGGAGGTCGAACGGCACCGCGCGCAGGGCACCTCGGCCTCCTTCCTGGGCCCCGAGGCGCTGCCCTGGGACGTGTTCGCCCGTCGCGCCCGCCTCGACGACACCGCCCGGCGCTGCTGGACGGCCCTGGAGGAACGGGACCCGGAGACCGCGGAGTGGGTGGCCGCGTACGTCGACGGCGTCAACCGGGAACTGCCCGCCACCACCGCCCCCGAGTTCGCCCGGAGCGGCCTCGCCCCCGGCCGCTGGGAGCCCTGGACCCCGCTCGGCGTCTGGCTCGCGACGCACATCCTGTTCGCGGGGTTCCCGGCGAAGCTCTGGCGCGAGCAGGCGATACGGCACCTGGGGCCGGAGTCGGTGGCCCTGTTCGCCACGGACGGGCCCGCCACGGCCGGCAGCAACGGCTGGCTGGTCGGCGGGGCGCGGACCACGACCGGGCACGCGGTGATCGCCGGTGACCCGCACCGCTTCATCGAGGACCCGGGCGTCTACCAGCAGATCCATCTCTCCTGTCCCGACTTCGACGTCGTCGGCCTCGCCGTCCCCGGCGTTCCGGGCATCGCCCACTTCGGCCACACCGGCACGGTTGCCTGGGCCATCACCAACGCCATGGCCGACTACCAGGACCTCTACCGGGAGCGGCTCCGGCGGACGGGCGCGGGCGTGGAGGCCCTCGGCCCGGACGGGGTGTGGCGGCGGGCGGTGAGGCAGGTGGAGACCGTGGCGGTGGCGGGGGAGGCGCCCGTCGAGGTCGAGGTGCTCGAGACGGAACGGGGGCCGGTGATCGCCGGGGGCCCGGAGGGGCTCGACGGCGGAGTGCCGGACGACGAACCCCTGGCGCTCGCCCTGCGC
>NZ_WVUG01000107.1 GCF_017614965.1 Streptomyces griseorubiginosus
GGGTTGGGCGAAGGGCGCGTCCGCCAGCCGGGCCGCAAGCGCGCTCAGTTCGGCCCGTTGTGGGGCGGCCGTCGTGCGGGACCGGACACCGGGCCCGCCGACCGCTGTGCGCTGGGCCGGTACCGGCGGCGTCGCCCGGTGGCCGCGGGGTCGTTCGACGCGCACGGTTCCGTCGGCCGTCTCCGCCACGGGCGCGTATCCCTCGGCGCGCAGTGCCGTGAGGGTCTTATCGAGCGGGGTGCGGCTGACGAGGACGGTGGGGGCGAGGTGCCGCAGGCCCAGTTTGGCGAGTTTGCGGTGGGCGGCGATCTCGGTGAGGAGGGCGGGTTCCTCGCCGTGGATGACGCAGGCGGCCGAGGTGACGCGGATCCGTCCATGGCTACGTGCGGTGTCCGTGATCAGGTATGTCAGGGGCTGGGGCAGCGGGTTGGCGGCTACGGCGGCGAGGTCGGCTTGGACGGCGTCCGGGCTGCGGCCGGCGTCCAGGGCACGGCGGACGCTTGCCGGGCTGAACCGCCACGTCGAGGCTGTGCCGCTGGTCTCCCGCTCGGCGACCGAGTCCAGGAGCGTGACGAGACGTGCGGCGGGTGTGCCGGTGACGACGGCGGTCAGGTCGCTGCCGAAGCGGGCCGTTGTGGTGGCGGCGGGAAGCAGCCGATCGCAGGCCGTGGCCAGATCTTCGGTGCTGTCGGCCAGCAGGGCGGCGCCGATCGGGGACAACGCGCCACGAGCGAGGACGCCGAGCAGCTCGGCCTCCCGGATCGTGGTGGCGAACGGCGTTGTGTCCTGCGGCAGGACCTCGGCGAGAGGCCGCGACCAGTGGGTGAGAGGGCCCAGTTCGGCCGCGCTCTTCGCGCCCTGCCCGGCCGGCAGCTGGGAAGCGGCGGTGAGCAGCCCTTGCCGGGCCTGGAGGCAGCCGGTGCAGGAGGCGGTATCGGCCAGGGCTGCCAGCGTCTTGTTGTCCTCGTCCCGGGTCTGGGAGGGGGTGAGTCCTAGCGTCCACCAGGCGTGCAGCAGCACCGGGAGCCGCTCTGCGGGTTCCGCCTCGGCCCAGGTGTCGTAGGCGTCCGTCGTCGTGACCCGGTCACCGTCACGGACCAGGAGACCGGCCTTGTACGCCGTCTCCAGGGTGAGGCGCACGACGGTGTCCGCGCAGCGCGCCGCTTTGCCGAGCCGGGCCAGTTCGCGGGCTCCGACACCGCCGGACTTCAGCCGGGCGGGCGGAGCCGTCGCGCACACCGACAGGACCGAGGCGGCGTGGGCGGCGAACGCCGTGGCCGCGGAGGCCGCCTCGCTGTGGATCTCCGCCGGGGTGACGGGTGCCAGGAGCGGGACGGGCGGTGTGGGGTCGAACGGAGCGTGCCAGCCCGGCCCGCGCAGCGCGAGCGCCACCTCCGCAGGCATACGCGCGGGGCCGTAGTCGTAGCGCCCCTGGACCAGCAGTCCCCGCTCCAGCGCCCAGCGAGCACCCGGCTCGGAGGTGGACTGCACTCCGAAGGCCATGAACGTCTGAGGTCGATACGCGGGGTCCGCCCGCCGCTCCAGCAGTTTCCTGGTGTCGGCCGGCGCCTGGGCGACCATCTCGGCGATACGTGCCGGGTCAGTGTGGTGCTCCACGAGTGTCGCGAGACGCTGCGACTTGGTGCTCGGAGGCCGCAGGCCCAGGGTCGCGAGTATGCGCCGCAACTCCTCGGATGTCGCATCCTTCAACAGCGTCGCCAGCGACTGGTCCAGCCCGAGCGGGGTGTCCCACGCCCGCCGTAGCGCGGAGGCCATGTGCAGCTTTCCCTCGCTGTCCGGCCAGACCAGCGCGTGAGTGAACAATGTCTGGAGCGCGGCTTCCAATCCGCGTGCAGCCTCTCCTTCTGTCGCACCGAGCAACTCCGTCAGGACATGTCGAGAGACCGGCGAACTCAGGACCGCCAGTGCCTCGGCCGCCTGCAGGACGGGCAGCCGGAGCGAGGGCAGCGCGAGCGCTACCGAGCCCGGGCGTTGCAAGCGTTCAGCCAGTTCGCTGACCGAACGGGGCTGGGGTGGGGCCACGGCGTCCGGCCGTGCTGCAAGTACCTGCTCCAGAACCTCGACATCGAGGTCGTGCAGCCACGCTGCCAGACTCGACTTACCGGACTTCACTGATCACTGCACCTCACGTGGGGAAACGTCACGCTTCGCGACGTCAGGCTGGGCGAAGCGTGGCATGCCGTACGGCTCCAAGCATGGCGCACCGGGCGGGTGGTTGGGGGTGTGTCGTCACGGATGGGCGCGCAGGGGGCACCTGTGACAGGGGGTGACAGAGCTCAAACGGCCGTTTCCATCGCGGCGCCCTCCGGAGCAGTGCCGTTGCGCCGACATGATCGGTTGCGGCGTTAGGGGTTTTCTCGTTGGTCCACAGCGCGGCCGATGAGTTTGTGGTCCCCGGCCGGTCCAAGCTCGTGACACCTAGGAAAGGACACCGCTATGTCAGAGCTTCTCGTCGACTTCATCACCTCCCTCGACGGCTACGCATCTGGAGAGGGATGGCCCGGGTTCTGGGGCCTTGAGGGCCCGGAGTACCTTGCATGGCTCGGCGAGCAGCCCGAGGTCACCTACTTGATGGGAGCGAATACCTACCGCCTGATGTCAGGCTTCGCCGCAGGCGAGGTCCCGAAGGGGCAAGACGAGTTCAGGCCCGAGGAAGAGGCGTCCGTCGACGAACTCACCCAAGCGTCCAAGGTGGTGTTCTCCTCCTCACTCGAGGAGCCGCTGACGTGGGCCAACTGCACGCTCGTCCGCGACGACGCCGTTGAGGCCGTTCGTGCCATGAAGTCGAGTGAGTCGGGGCTTCTCAGCACGATCGGCAGCCTGAGCCTGTGCCGGTCCCTGCTACGAGCCGGACTCGTCGACCGTTACCGGGTCGTGATGTTCCCGGTGATCACCGGGGCCACGGGCGAAGAGCGCATCTACGACGGATATCCGGACGTTGCCCTCGAGATGATCGACCACCGGACCTTCGACGGCCGTATCCAGATGGTCGAGTACAAGCCCCGCGTGCTCGAGCACCCGCCGCTCGTCGTCCCTGCATGACGCCGCCCCGCCTCTGTGGCCAAGGGCGTACAGCCGCTGTTTCGCGATGGCGTTTCACCGGCAGTGGCCACAACCGGCCCGGCCAAGGTCGCCGGCGACTACGCTCGGGAGGGCGTGCCGGGGGCGGGTGGTGGTCCCGCCCCCAGATGGATCAGCCGCAGTGGCCGGAGTCGCTGGCGGAGGTGTTGCCGATGGTGCCGCTCCAGGCGACGCAGGAGCCGCGGCCGTTGACGTAGACGGGGCCGGCGTAGCTGGTGTACGTGCCGGAGTCGACGGAGGGCTCGTCGGAGTCGCCGAGGGCATCCAGGGTCACCTCCATCTTCGGCCCGGAGCCGCGCTAGCGGCGGAGTTCGCTGCGGCTTCGGGGGACGGTCAGGTGGGCCGTTTCTGGCCCTCGATGTACTGACGGACGATGCTGAGCGGTGCGCCTCCGCTTTAGCCGGCGAAGTAGGAGCGGGACCAGAAGACGGAGCCCAGCCCCATGCGGTTGATGCGGCCGGTGTATTCGGCGCGCAGATACCGGGAGCTGTCGCCCTTCAAGCTGTTGATCAGCTTGGACAGGGCGATCTTCGGTGGGTAGTGCACGAGCAGGTGTACGTGATCGCGTTCGCCGTTGAACTCTTTCAGCTCCGTCTCGAACTTGCCGCACACCTCCCGCATCATCTCCTCGCACCGCTTCAACATGGCGTCATCGAACACGTCCGTGCGGTACTTCGTAACAAACACCAAGTGCGCATGAAGGTTGTAGGCGATGTGACGGCCCGTACGCACGTCAGGGTTTGGCTCCCAGCGTTGTGTCGTACGCCAAGGCTCTATGATCTTCGCAGTTGACCAGGAAGGTGGTGGGCCGGATGATCCGTGCGTACAAGTTCCTCATGCGGCCCACCGTGGGTCAGACGGCCGCGCTCGGTGAGATGTTGCGGGATCACTGCTCGCTCTACAACGGTGCGTTGCAGGAACGCCGCGACGCCTACCGGCACAGCTCGAAGATGACGGTCCGGTACGGGCAGCAGTCCGCGCAGCTCAAGGAGATCCGCGCCTTCGACCCGCAGTGCCAGGGGCGTTGGTCGTTCTCGTCGCAGCAGGCCACCTTGCGCCGGCTGGACAAGGCGTTCGCCGCGTTCTTCCGTCGCGTGAAGGCCGGGGAAGTGCCGGGCTATCCGCGTTTTCGGTCCGTGAAGCGGTTCGACACCGTGGACTTCCCGAAGGACGGGGACGGCTGCCGCTGGAATGCGGCCCCGCACGACTCCGTCACCCGCGTCCGCCTGCAGGGCGTGGGGCACGTCAAGGTGCACCAGCACCGGCCAGTCGTCGGCAAGGTCAAGACGATCAGCGTCAAGCGCGAAGGGCGCCGCTGGTACGTCATCCTCACCGCCGACCGGGCCCAGCCCGAACGGCTTCCCGCGACCGGCAGTGTGGTGGGTATCGACATGGGCATAGCCAACTTCCTCGCGGACTCAGGCGGCGAGTTCGTGGAGAATCCCCGCCACGGCGCGAAGGCCGCCGCGAAACTCGAGGCCGCACAGCAGGGACTCAGCCGGTGCAAGCGCGGTTCGAAGCGGCGCCGCAAGGCCGTAGAGGTTGTGGCCCGGCTGCACCGCAAGGTCCGCCGTCAGCGCCTGGACCACGCGCACAAGACCGCCGTGAACCTGGTGCGTGAGCATGACTTCATCGCGCACGAAGACCTCAAGATCCGCAACATGAGCAAGGCCCCCACACCCAAGCCCGATCCCGAACAGCCGGGCCGCTTCCTGCCCAACGGGGCCGGCGCGAAGGCCGGGCTCAACCGCTCGATCGCCGATGCCGGATGGGGGGTGTTCCTCCAGATCCTCACCGCCAAGGCAGAATGCGCCGGACGGGAAGTGATGGCCGTGGACCCCCGCAACACCTCCCGGCAGTGCCCCGAATGTGGGCACACTGCCAAGGAGAACCGGCCCACCCAGGAAAAGTTCCACTGCGTCTCGTGCGGCCACCGCGCGCACGCGGACACGGTGGGTGCGATCAACGTTCTACGGGCCGGGCTGGTCCGTCGCGACGCCAACCAGGCATAGCGAGAAGCCCCCGGCTTCAGCCGGGGGAGGAGTCACGTTGATCTGCCTGCCCACGGCGTTGCGCACGGTCACGGCGCAGTTCTTGCCGGTCGATTGGTTCCAGGTGAGGAACACCTTGCCGGAGTTGCCGACCGGCGTGGAGTCGATGACCGTGTAGCCGGTGCCGCAGGCACCGTTGTACGTCGCCGTGGGCGCTGCCTGGGTGGTGGTCTGGGTCGTGGCCGCCGAGGCCGGGTGGTCGCGGCGAGCGTGCCTCCGAGGGCCAGCACCGCCAGTGCGGTGGCGGTGGTGGCGCGACGGGACAGCTTCATGGTTTTCCCCCTGTTGATGTGTTCGATGTGGTGCCGGGTCGGTCAATGCCCGTGGGACGGCTGGTCGTTGCCGTCCACGTATGGTGAGACCAGGGAGTCTTCACAAGAGTTGTGGGCAGTTGTGTCACTGTTCTGTCATGGTGGCTACGGTCGGTTGAGCACGACCGAGTTGATGGGCGTGAGGTTGTAGACGCCGAACTCGTTCAACCCGATGGTGATCACGCAGTCGACGCCGTTGTAGCCGTTGCGCAGCTGGGCGGTGGCATTGGCGCCGCCGTACTGGTTGTTCAGCACGTAGTGGTTGCCGAACTGGCTGCTCAGGTTGTGGGCACCGTAGCTGTAGTAGATGTTGGTCGGCGTGCTGTTGTGGATGTCGGCGTCCCGGGGGTAGATGCAGACCGCCCCGCCCGGACAGCCGTACACGGTCCGGTCGTTCGCGTGTGCCGAGCTGGTGCCGATCGCTGCCACGGCGGCCGTGGCGATGGCGAGCGCGGCGGCGCCTCGCGTGATGGTGCGCATGGTGGTGTCCCTCCGTCGCGGCCGGGCGCGTTGCCGGCCCTCCCCACCGGCGCCAGGCGGATGCCGGGCCGGTCCTTTTCGGTGACGTGACCGGAATGGCGGTTTCCTTCTGCGGCTGCCCTTCAGGCTCGGGCCGCCAGACGCGCGTTGGTGACGCACTCGTACTGCCTTGCGGCGAGCCGGGATCGGCGATCTGGTCGACTGACGGGTCCTGACCTGCCGTGGTCGCACCAACCCTGCGGCGGTTGGGGCGCCTGGTCCAGCAATTCGATCCTGTTCAAAGCGATTCGGCGGCCGGGCAGCTTTCGGACCGGGGCGCAACCGGGGTGACCTGGTAGAGATGTCCGGCAACGGGCGAGGTGGCCGTAGTGGAAGCTTCGACTCGTGTGATCGCGGCGATAGCGTCGTTGGCCGGGACTGTCGTGGCTACGCTGGCCGCATGACAGTCGTGTGGGTGACGGGCAACTCAGGCACCGGTAAGTCCACGGTCTGCGGGGTGTTGCGTGCGCGGGGCTACGACGCGTTCGACGCCGACGAGGACGGCTTCAGCCGCTGGATCGACCGGTCCAATGGCGAGATGGTGATGGATCCTCCCTATCCGGTCCCCGAGGGCTGGCTCGAACGATACGGGTGGGTGATCGTCCGCGAGCGCGTAGAGGCCCTCGTCGAGGAGTCTCGTTCGCGTATCGCGTTCTTGTGTGGGTCGGCCGAGAACGAGGAAGACGTCCGCGGACTTTTCGACGCCACCGTCTGTCTGGTCATCGACGAGGACACCCTCCGCCACCGGCTTGCTACCCGCACGACGAACGCATTCGGTCAACATCCCGAAGAGCTCGCAGCGGCCCTGGAGTGGAATCCTCGGATGCGAGGGATCTATGAGGGCCTTGGCGCGACGGTCATCGACGCCTCCAAGCCGCTGAACGAGGTGGTGGACAGCGTGATCGACGCGGTTCTTCCGGTGTCGCCTCGGCGGAAGCTGGGTGGAGGACAAGCCCAGTTGCGGCATGGACAGCCCTGAGACCAGTTTCTCCGAGGAGTTGATCGAGCCAGTCCTGGTGCTCATGGAGAGCAGCGGTGTCGACCGGTTGGTGCCGACGCTCAACCGGCGGCCCGCACAAGGACCGTCCTACACCCGGTATGCACCACGGGTGAGTCCTCCATACGGTGATCGCATGGACAGTTCCGTCGTCTTCAATGTCGTCACCACGGGTATCGCCGTTGTCGCAGTGGTGACCTCCGTCGTCTTCAACGCTCGACAGGTACGCACCGCGCAGCACGCCAACCACATATCCGTCATGGTCGATCTGCTCCAGGAGTTCCGCTCGGCGGACTTCCATGAGCAGCACGACTACCTCTGCACGCGCCTGGGCGCAGAGCACGATCCGGAAGGCGGTGTCCGGGGTTTGCCCTCGGAAGCCAAGGCGGCCTTCTACAACGTCGTGTACTACTACCAGTCCTTCGCGAACCTCGCCGTGTTCGACATGCTCGACGAGACCCTCATGGTCACGGTTCTGCGGACCCGGATCGTCTCGGTCTGGCAGGCCGTGCGGCCGTTCGTGGAACGTGAGCGGGAGTTGCGCGGAGAGGCCGGCGGAGGCTCATACATGTCGATCTTCGAGGAACTGGCGCGACTGGCGGCGGCACTACCGCCAGAACACGTCCTCGAGGCGATGGCACGGACCCGACGGCCGGCTCGCTCCCGGCTGCTTCGCTGAACGGCCGTAGTCCATGGCAGGCCATTGGCCGGAATCGGGGCGGAGTTCGATCGCCGGCCGGACCGTCTCCGCTCCGTGTGCCGCTTGTGCCGGCGAGGTCACCTGAGGGCAGTCCATGGGGATGCCGGGCGCACGGCAGGGCAGATCGACAACGGCAGCGCCGCGCGCCGGCTCGTAGCTCAGGTCTGCGAGCCTCGTGCGCCGGGGCGGCGGTTTGGGATCCAAGGGACCGTAGGGCGTGGGACGTTCGGGTCACTTGGCCTTGGTGCGCTGGTAGTGGCGGGCGACGCGTACCCGGTTGCCGCATCGGGTGGCGGAGCACCAGCGGCGGCGCGGATGGGCGGCCAGGAAGAGCATGGCGCAGTCGTCCGCTTCGCACTGCCGGACTCTTGTGACCGCGGGATCTGCCAGCAGTTCGGCGGCGGCTTCCGCGAGGCAGGCGGCCAGCCGCAGGCCCGGTGAGCCGTCGCGTCGGCGTGTGGCGACCACCGCCGATCCGTTCCACGCCAGCTGGTTGATCGCCGGCGCGGCGCGCTGCGCCTGATTGAGTGCGTCCATGTCGGCGGCCAGGGGCTCCTCGCCTCGGCGGGCGCGGTCGACGGCGCGGGCGGTGTGCTCCCGTACGGCGCGCACGGCAGCCAGGTCCGCGGCGGTGACGGCCTGTGGCACCTCGTCCTGCAGGCGGTCGGCCTGAAGGGCCCACCAGTGCCGTAGATCGTCCGGGGTCGCGAGCAGATCGCCTGCGGTCGGACGGGTGTTGACCAGGTCCAGCGCCAGCGGTTCTCCGGTCAGCGGCACAAGATCACTCATAGATCTAATGGTACAACATCGTATTGACGCGTTAGCTGGATCGAGGTAACTCTAATGTGTAAACCTCATGGAAAGGCATTAGTATGGATGTGACCGTCGCCCGCATCGTCCACCGGCACATCGATGTCGACGGCGTCCGTGTCTTCTACCGGGAGTCCGTCCCGGAACGGGCCGACGCGCCGGTACTGCTGCTCCTGCACGGTTTTCCGTCCGGTTCCCACCAGTTCCGCGGTCTCATCGACGCGCTCGGCTCGGGCTACCGGCTGATCGCCCCGGACTACCCCGGCTTCGGCCAGACCCAGGCACCGGACGGCTTCAGCTACTCCTTCGACCGGCTCGCCGACATCACCGAAGGCTTCGTTCAGAGCCTTGGCCTTGACCGCCTCGTGATGTACGTCTTCGACTTCGGCGCGCCCATCGGCTTCCGCATCGCCGAACGCCACCCGGAGTGGATCGCGGGCCTGGTCGTGCAGAACGGCAACGCCTACGAGGAGGGGCTCTCCGACGCAGCCCGAGGCCTCATCGCCCTCACCCCCCAAACCCCGGGCGTCGAGGACGCCACCCAGGGCATGCTCACCCTCGCCGCTACCCGCAGCCAGTACGAGACCGGCGTCTCCGACCCCGACCTCATCGCCCCTGACGGCTACACCCTCGACCAGCACTTCCTCGACCTGCCCGGTCGCAAGGAAGCCCAGCAGGCACTGATCTTCGACTACCACACCAACGTCGAGCGCTACGAGCACTGGCAGGCGTGGCTGCGCCGCCACACGCCGCCCACCCTCATCACCTGGGGAAGGAACGACCCCTTCTTCCCCGAGCCCGGGGCGCACGCCTACCTCCGCGACCTGCCCGACGCAGAACTCCACCTCTTCGACACCGGCCACTTCGCTCTGGAAACCCATCTGCCGCAGATCGCCCCGCTGATCGCCGACTTCCTCGACCGCGCCTGGAAATGATCAGGCCCGCGACCGGAGCACGGCCAGTTCACGGCCGACTGCCCCGGCGATGCCGCAGACCGTCCTGCCCCCGCGTCGAGAAACGGGGAGACTCGTCATAGCCGAGGCCGACCATGAGGGGGCGATCCGTTCCACAGTCGTCGACGGGGCGGCCGGGTGCACCGAGGCCACCAGACGAACGCACCGTCGGGATCGACACGTTGCCCGCGCCCCGGGCACGAGGGAACGAGCCTTGACTCCTGATCCTGGACGCACGCGACACTGGATCCCGAAGATCTCGTCAACAAGGACCCGGCCAACGACGCCACGGCCACCCTGTCCCACGGCGAGTTGACCCCTCGTCGGCCACGCCGACTGTGTACGCGTTAACTCGACCCAGCCCGCTGAACTGGCGGTCCGTGAAAGACCCTTGAGCCACGGAAAGGACTCGATCAGGGTGTCGAACTTGCCCCAAACGGGCACCACCACGTTCAACAACCCGGTGATCCCCGGCTTTCACCCCGATCCGAGCATCTGCCGGGTCGGTGAGGACTACTACCTCGCGTGCTCCAGCTTCGAGTACTTCCCCGGCGTGCCCGTCTTCCACAGCCGGGACCTGGTGCACTGGACGCAGATCGGCAACGCGCTGGACCGTCCCAGCCAGCTGCGCCTGCCGCTGGACTCGCCCTCCTCGGGAGGGATTTACGCACCCACCCTGCGCCACCACGACGGCCGGTTCTGGCTGATCGTCACGAACGTCAGCAGTGACGGCAACATGCTGTTCACGGCCACCGATCCGGCGGGCCCCTGGTCCGATCCGGTTCCGCTGCCCGACGTTCCGGGCATCGATCCGGACCTCGCCTGGGACGAGCACGGCAACTGCTGGTGCACCGTGGCCGGTGTGGGACAGGTCCGCCTCGACCCGTACACCGGGGAGACCTTCGGCCCCTACCGCAAGGTGTGGTCCGGCTCGCCCGGCGCCAAGGCGCCGGAGGCCCCGCACCTCTACCACATCGGCGACTACTGGTACCTCATGATCGCCGAGGGCGGTACCGAGCGCTGCCACAGCGTGTCGATCGCCCGCGGCCGTACGCCCGAGGGCCCGTTCGAACCCTGCCCGGCCAACCCGATCCTCACCCACCGCGGCACCGAACACCCCATCCAGAACACCGGCCACGCCGATCTGGTCCAAGGGCCCGATGGTTCTTGGTGGATGGTGCTGCTCGGGGTGCGGCCGGGCGGCGGCACCCCCGGCTGGCACGTACTGGGCCGGGAGACGTTCCTGGTGCCGGTCGAGTGGGCGGACGGCTGGCCGGTCGTCGGCGAGTTGTCTCTCGAGGCCCCCGCACCCCCGTGGCCGCTCGAACCAGGCCCCGTCATGCCCGTCCGGGACGACTTCGACCTGGGCGAACTCGCCCCGCACTGGGTCTCGCTGCGCCATCGACCCGGGGACGACTGCACCACCAAGGAACGGCCCGACTGGCTCACGCTGCGCGCCCGCGGCGCGTCCCTGGACGACACCGACGTGACGTTCACCGGCCGCCGGCAGCAGCACGCCTCCTGCCGGGTGCGCGCTCTGGTCGATGTGGCCGAAGGGCGCGGCGGTTTGGCCGTCCGCCTCGACGAACAGCACCACTACGACATCGAGGCCACGTCGGGCGAGGTCCGGGTGCGTGCCCGTATCGGCCCCCTGAGTACCGTCGTGGCGTCCCGGCCGGTACCGCCCGGACCCGTCGTCCTGCGCGTCGACGTGGCAGCCATCGAGACACTGAGCGACGCACGCACCGGTCCCGATACCGTCATCATGGGCATCGAGGAACCGGACGGCACCTTCGTCGCACTCACGTCGCTCGACGGGAAGTACCTGTCCACGGAGGTCGCGGGCGGTTTCACCGGCCGCGTCCTCGGGATGTTCGCATCAGCGGGCTCCGTTCACTTCGACTGGTTCGACTACGAGCCGCTTGATCGCTGATCGGATGGTCATGGCTTGGTCATGCTGACGATTACGTTGCTGGGGTGTCCTGATTCCAGGGAATAGACCGTGCCCAACACCGGGCACATCAGCAGCCAAGCGCAGAGAGAGCAGGAGGGGGGAATCCCGGTTGCGCCACCGCGTCGACTGCCCCACCGGTGAGACGGGCGGCTCTACACCCTTGTGCTCCAGGGATCGACACCCCACGGCGCGCTCCTGACCGGCTGGCTCGCCGCGCGCACCACGGTGCTCGCGCGGCGGCCTCGGTCCTCGGCGGACTGATCTCGCCGGCCGCCGGCCGCCGGGCGCCGGGCACCCGCGGACCTCGCCGTCGACGACACCCTGGCGGACCTGTTGGCGAAGGCCGTGGGGGACCAGGGCGACCAAGGGGAACGGGGCAGCCAGTTTCGGAGGCCCGTCCACTACGGCGCCTGGGCCGCGAGGAGTGAGTCACTCATCTGCTGCCCCGGGTAGTCCGGGGCAGGTCCTCGGAGGGCGGGGAGACGACGACGATCCGAGGTGCGGGCACCGTGTCGCCGAGGGCCAGCGGGCGCGTACGGGGCTCCTCGGCCGCCGTCGGGTCGGTGCGGATCAGGAGCCGCACCGGCGTTCCCGGACTGTGCGGGCCGCGCCGGGGGCGCCGAGGGCGAGGCGGCCTGGCCGACGCCGTCGCGCCCGCCACCTGGGCGCGACGAGCAGCGCTTTGCGTACATTTGAGTCTTCGGAACCGTGCAGGTTGCCGTGTTCGCGGCCTCGGCCCCGTGTGTCGGCCGGCGCGTGGCCAGGCACCTCATCGTCCCTGTCCGCAGGCCCGGTTGCCGGCGGCACGGACCGCGCCAGGTGCCCTGCCGTGGTCATAGCCAGAGCAGGGCACCCTACAGCCTGCCAAGTCGACGCAGGCGAGAAGCGCTGGTCACAGCTTGACTGCGGCGGAGCAGTTGCCCACGCCGGTGCGACAGATACGCACCGACCACAATGAGCGGGCTCCCGTCACATACTGATCGGTAGAGGTGCAGACCATGTCGCCGTACCATCGCCAGCTGGTGTCGTCGGTGTCCTTCACCTGATAGCGAGCGCAGTGCCCGTCGGTGAGAGTGTCGTGAGCGTGGAGCGACCAGTCACCGTTCCCGACATAGGTGACCCTGCCCGCCGCGCCGGTGGTGCTCAGGTCGTAGGACAACGCCTGGGCAGGGACGGCCGAGAAGCCGACGAGGGCGGCGGCGGCCGATACGGCCACGACGGCCAGCCTCTTCGCCACTGAAGCCTGCTTTCTGTAAGTCATGACGCATCCCCCTTCGTTTGTTCTCACTGGTTGGATCTCTTGGTGGGTACGACGTCGCGCCGGCGGCAACGGGGTAGCCACCCGCACCGTGCGGCAGGTCTTGCCACGTCAGCTCGACGGCCATGTCACGAAAATGCTGCTGCACGTCGCCGGGTTGGACCGAATGCGGATGGCGGTCACCGTGACGGACGCGTCGTTGTGGACCGTGCCACGTCGGCCCCTCTACTCCTGGGACCGAGCGTCTGGTTGTAGTCCGGATCCTGGTAGGCGGCCGTGGGACTGCCAGCCGTGTACTGGGCTTCCGTCTGGTAAAAGCAGACCCGCGGCGTTGTTCTCGACCTCCGCACCGAGGGCCGTCTTGACGCGCCGGTCGGGTGTGCGAGTGAAGTCGGTCTGCCCGCTGCGGGCACTTCGCCTTGTCCGAGGCGAACTTCCGATCGGTGGCTGTCGAGTCCCCCCGTGCTGTCGCCGCGCCGGCGCCAGTTGAAGTGGGCCGTGGCTCCGGAGGCGCTGGAACCCGCCCGGTGGCGAACCGCTGGACGATCTCTGATGTGACAACCATGGTCATGCCCCTTCCGACCGGCGGCCCCTTGAGGGACGTCCGCTTGTCGAGGTGGAGGCCACCGCGGTCATTGGGGCCGCACGTCACGAGCGAACCCACCAGCACACGACCTGACGTGCTCACCCTCTCCGGTGTCCGGACTCAGCAGCTGGCGAGCCACTTGTGGGACAGCACCTTGAGGCCGGGGCCGCCGCTGACGCCAGGGCCTTTCACACCCTGTCCTATGCAGCCGAGATACCCCGAGTAGCCCGTTCCGGAATAGAGGCCGACCCCCTCGTACGAGGAAGAAGTCCCGTGGTTGTAGATTGACTTGACGTTGCGGTCGTCGGCCCATGAACACTTCACGGTCCCGCTGGTCCAGTCGCTGTCGGCGTTGCTCCAGCTGCAGCGGTTTCCCGTGTAGTTGATTTGGTCCCAGACGCACAGGCTGCCGGAGGGGCAGTCACTCGCGGCGGCTTCGGCCGGACTCGGTGCCAACAGGCCCAGAGCGGCCACCGTGGCGGCGACGACGGTCGCGCTCAGCGTCCTGCGGGCTGTGCGTATTGTGACGTTCATTCATGTCCCTTTCCCGTGCGTGATCCTTCCGGCGGAGAAACGTCTCGGGCCGGTCTCTCGGCGATGCGTGCACGGATTGTGGAATACCGATCTTGTCGCGATCTTGTCGAAACCTTGTCCGACCTGTACGCGCCTGCTGGGATTGATCCGCACCCAAGGTGATGAAGTGGACCCCACAGTTGTCCAGCAACACGGGGCCGGTCCCCAGCACCTGCTGCAAGTACGGACCTCGACGGCGTGGGAGGCGCTCAGTCAAGAGCAGTAATCACTGCCTCAGACACCATCACTCCTGCCTCCTGCCTCCTGCCTCCTGCCTCCTGCCTCCTGCCTCCTGCCTCCTGCCTCCTGCCTCCTGCCTCCGCTGACGCGGTGTATCTGGACAGATGAGAAGCGTTGGTCCACTCTTCCCATCCATGACTGCCCCTCATCGTGAGGCTGCCACGCGATTGCGGCTGCCTGAAGCCATTTGTGTCGTAGCCGAGGAGATAGCCGGGTTGCTCCGTTCCTGTACGGATGCCACGGTGCGCATTCCTGGAGCTGAGTGGACGGTTGGAGAGTCCGCGGCGCATCTGGTCCTGGCCAACAGGTTGATGGCTGATCTTGCCGCTGGGCATGAGCAGGTGTACGGCGACGGCACACCAGGGGGACTTGCGGCGGCCAACGCCGCCTCGCTGGTTTCGTTCCCCGAGCGCGACACATCGGTCCTGGCGGGCGGCGTCGTAGAGCATGCGCGGGCCTTCACCGAGGCGGCCCGCCTTCGGTCGGCGGACATACCCACGGTGACACCGCTGGGGCCCATGGACTTGGGGACTCTTGGCTCCTACCTACTGACCCATATGCTTGGGCACGGCTACGACATCGCAGTGGCACTCGGTCGACCGCACATGGTCGACCGTGACAGGGTCGCTTTGGCGATGCCGTTTCTGATCACGGCGATGGACCGTGTCGTCGATGCACGAGCGGCTGACGGTCATAGTGCCTGTTACGAGCTGAGGTTGCGCGGCCTCTCCCGGCTGACCGCGACGTTCACCAACGGCGCGTTGGTCGTACATGCCGAGCCTCCGCGTCGTCCCGACTGCACGATCTTGATCGACCCGGTTACGTTCTTCTTGCTCGCATTGGGCAGGCGCAGCGCCATCGGCGCCATCGCCCGCGGCAAGGTCCTCGCCTGGGGGCGCAAGCCCTGGCTCGCGCCAGGGTTCCCCGCCTTGTTCACCGCACCATGACGGACGTGCGTCGGGGCCGCCGCTGAGTGTTTCATGCCCGGGAATCGTGAGGCGCGGCGCGCGGGACGTAGTGCGAAGGTTGGTGAGGCAGCGGACCAGGTCGGGAGCTGATGACCAGGCCAAAGCCATCCGCGAGGACCAGCCCGCCACGGTGTGGGGCATCACCACCCGGTTCAAATCCGGAGGCAAGGAAGGCCGCATCACCGGTGTGTCACCGACGTGACAGAACCTAGCGGTGAACAACAGGGTGAGGAGAAACAGGTGGCCCCCAGTCCGGCGGCAGCAGTGCCCACGAACCGTGATCCAACCATTCCGAGAATCGGATGGGCCGTGCGCCAGTGACGTGGTCCAAAGAGAGGCGGACGATCCGGTCACAAGTAGCCCGTCCGTCCCACCACACCGTGCCGGCCAGCGAGCCGGTCAGCACCAACAGGGTGGCGAAGCCGCAGCCGTGCTCCTGAATGACGATCGCGCCAGCGGTCTTCAGGTCCTCGAGCCTGTCGGCTTCGTCAGCCCAGGCACGCCAGGCTGTTCGATACGCGGCGTCGTCCTCGAACGCCTCGGCCTGTGGCTCACGCGCCATCAGTTCGTCGTCGCTCTCGACGTAGGAGTCGGGAGGCGGAAAGGGAATGGCCAGCAGCTCGCGCCGCCCCTCGTCATTGCCGGCCCACCACCAACCATGCTCGGTCCGCTCAAGCCGGAACAGCGCCCCGCCAGCGCTCACCTCACGCAGATACGTCCGGTATTCCTCGGGCAAGGACACACCGAGTTCACGTTCGGCCTCGACGATCTCCAGTTCCGTGAGGGGTGGCTCTGTCACGGGGCGAGCCTACTCCGCGTCAGGCAGGCTGCCTGAACCGTCGGCAGTGACATGACATACCCCTGGACCATCGCAGGAATGGCGTCCTGCGAAGATTGGCAGATGTGCACGCCCTGCCAAAAATTGGCGGCGACGGTTGGGGGAGCCCGGGTGACGACGATCGATGAGTACCATCTGCGCTGCGAGCAGCTTTTCGCGGCCGGAGGAAACGCGGCCGTGAGGCGCGCCGCCCAGGCGGGTCTGGACGAGCTCGGCTCCCACCCCGATCTGTACTGCTGGTTGGCCCTCGGACACGCTGCCGAGGACGACGACGACCACGACGACTCCGCGGAGGAAGCCTTCCGGGCCGGACTCGCTCTCGACGGTGACCACCTGGGGCTTTTGGCCGGTTACGCCGAACTGTGCCTGCGCGCCGACTCCTTCGAGTACCCGGGCCGGGCCGCGCGCGCCGTCACCCTGTCCAATCGCCTCAAGCAGCTCGCACCGCAGTCCGCCGAAGCCGGCCGGCTTGCCGCAGCAGAACGCTGGGCGCGGCGCGGCTACTGGGACGACTTGCGGATGAGAGCGGCGGCCGCCGCGGTCGCGGGGCGCGAGACAGAAGCACAGGCACGTGCCCTCGCCGTGGATCTCCGGCACGGCGACGAAGCGGTGACCAGGGACGTGAACGCCGTGGACCGCGACGCCGTCGTACGCGCGGCGACCCTCAAGGCGCTGTCCGGGCCGTGGAACGCCCCCGTGCGCTTCCTTGGTCGGCACCGCACGACCGTCTGGGCCCTCAGCGGCATCCTGTGTTTCCTGACCAACACGGTGTTGCGCCAGACCGGAGTCGTCGACTCCTTCAGCGCCTGGGGCTTCCTCTGGGCCCTCCCCGTACTTATTGTCGACCGCCGTTTCGCCGCCATCCGCAAGGAAGCCGAGGCACAGCACATCGCCACCCTCGAAACGACGCTCGCCGAACGGAGCTGAGCCAAAGGACGTGTTAAGCGTTTTCCGCGGGTCGTGCCTGAGCAGGTACGCGGCTTCGAGGCGCCGACGCCGTCGGCCCTGGGCCAGAAGTCGTCGCCGCAGGTCGCGATCAGCGTTGGCACAGCTTGGGTCCGCCCGCCGACGCTTCAGCCGCCCACCCGGACTGGCAGTGGACCGAACGCGTCGGCCAGCACAAGAACCCCGATCGCCAACCGGTTCACCGCCCTGCGCTACACAAGGAGCAGGGCAGCATGATCCGTCGGTAAAATCTGGCGGAACAAGCACGCCGCCGACGAACGCCTGAGTGAAGTCGTGAGCAGGGAAAACGTGGCCTGATTCGGTTGGCCACTCGCCCCGGGGCTACTGCGGTCGCCGATCGTCGGGCAGCGGATCCAGTGTCGTCCAGATCCTGACTGCCGCGGCAGGCGCCGCCATGGTCCCGGGCGGGGGCTCTTGATAAGCGATCACCATGCTCCCCGGCAGTTGCTGATCCATGTTGTAGTAGCCCAGGAAGAGCCCCAGACCACGGCAAAGAGCGTGGGCTTTTCGCCCCGTCATCCCGACCACGTCAGGGACTTCAACACTTGCCGGCCTGTCACCCATCCCCGCACCATACGGCCGCCCGCGTCGCAGCGGCGAGACTTCCGCGCCACAACGAAACGACGTCCCACCAAGGCGTCGCCGGCTCGGCGGTCAAGGGTTGACCTACGGCGTCGACTGCCACGCCCGCCGCCGGATGGCCGCGAAGAGATCCCCAAGACACTGCGCGCCGTCGCTGCGCGAGGTGTCGGTTCACGCGTGCGGGGTGCAGTCGTAGAGGGAGAAGCTGCCGTCCGCGCGACGGCCGTAGGCGGCAGGTCTGATGCGGGTGCAGTGGGACTTCACCCAGTCGGTGGCCGGAGTGCTGGGACGCTGGGTGGTGAGCAGCGCATAGCGGAGCTTACGGGCGGTGACCAGGTCGCCGAGCTGCTGGGCGGTCGGGAAGGGGGTTTTGCCGGTGAAGCCACCCATGACGAGGATGGGCTCGGACTTCGCGCGCAGGAGCGGCTCGGCGGTGTACGCGGCCTGGGTGGCGAGCAGGTACTTCTCACCGTGGCGGTGCGTGGTGAGGTAGTCCAGCAGGGCCTTGTCGCGGGCGCTGGGCTGGCCCAGCCCCTTCCTCCGCGGGGCGTGGCGGGGATGTTCGAAGTACGACTTGCCGACCGGGCCGGCCATCGGCGATGTGGTGGCGCCCGCGTAGAGAGGGTTGAGGCTGGAGAGGGCCCACCCCGCCGGCATGACCAGGGTGGCCGCGATCCCCGCGGCAAGGGCGGCGTTGATCCTCCGCGGGGACGTGCGTGGCCCGCGGCTCCACAGTCCCACCACGCCGCACAGGGCGAGCATCACGGCGATCGGCAGCAGCCAGGACACGAACCGGGTGGGCCAGTCGATCACCAGCGCCCACGCGGCGGTCAAGGCGATCGCCGCCGGCAGCGCCATGTGCCATCGGTCGGCCGCTTCGTGCTGCGCGTCGGGGTGGTGCTTGGCCTCGTACTCCGAGCGGAAGAGGGCGAGGCCGCCGCCGGCCAGCGCGGCCAGTGCCGGAGCGATGACGGCGGTGTAGTAGGCATGGTTGCCGTTCGAGATGCTGAACACCACGGTGTGCATGGCCAGCCAGCCGCCCCACAGCAGAAATCCCGCGCGTGGCGGGTCGGTTCGCGGTCGTCCGGTCCGCCGGACGACGCCCAGGATCGCGGCGAGCACGGCGAGCGGCAGGAACCAGGCGATCTGCGGGCCCACCGTGTGGTTGATGAGCATGTCCCAGCCGGTGTTGCCGGTGGTGCGGCTGGCGGCAGTGCCCGCGACGGCGCCGAACGCGGTGGGATCGCTGGTGAAGCGGCTCAGACCGTTGTAGCCGAAGACCAGGGCGAACGGGTTGTTGTCGGACGTGCCGTCGAGGTACGGGCGGCTGGCCACTGGTGTCACCGAGGCGATCAGCATCCACGAGCAGGAGACCGCCAGCGCGACGGCGCCGCCCACCAGGAGGCGTACGGCCCGGTGCAACGCCTTGCCGGGGGAGGCGAGTTGGTACACGACGGCGAAGACCGGCAGCACCAGCCACGCCTGCAGCATCTTCGCCTGGAAGGCGAGCCCCACCCAGAGTCCGCACATGATGATCGGCTGCAGTCGCTCGGTGCGCAACGCCTTCTGCAGCGCCCCGGCAGCCGCCACCAGGAGCAGCGTGAGCGCGGTGTCCGGGATGGTGGCACGGGTGAGCGCCACGGTGACCGGGGTGAGCGTGAGCACGAGCGCGGCGATGAGCGCGGCGAACGGACCGGCCCAGGCCCGTACGATCCGGTGCAGCAGCCATACGGTGAGCGTGCCCTCGACGACCTGCGGCAGGGCGGCCGCCCAGGTGTGCGGGCCGAAGAGCCAGACGGAGACGGCGTCGGGCCAGAAGGCGCCGGGCAGCTTGTCGATGCTGATCGAACCGCTGGCGTCGAGCCCGCCGAAGAAGAACGCGCGCCAGCTGCCGGCCATCGAGCGTATCGCCGCACCGTAGAAGGGGTGCAGCGCGGCGTGGCCGATGCCCCAGAAGTACAGCACGGCGGCGACGGCCAGCACCGCGGCGAGCGCGGGACGCTCCCAGCGGGGGGTGCCTTCGGGCAGGCCGGAACGACGGTTCGCCGCACGGCGGCCCCGGTGCGAGCCGGTGGGCTGGACGGCGGGGATGGCGGTCATGACGGTGGTCCTCGGATCGGCAGGTCAGGTGGAGCGGCGGTGCACCAGCGGTGCGGTCACGGCCGACGGGATCACAGGCGGCGCGCGGCCCTGAATCCGCGGGCGTAGAAGTCGGTGCCGTCCAGCAATGCGTGGCCCGACAGGTCGCCCAGGGTCGGGCCGTTGGCGGCGGAGCGGCTGGAGTAGAAGCGGTGCCGTCCTTGGTCGTCGAGGCCCATGTACATGCCGACGTGGTCGATGAAGTCCGGCTTGTCCTTGATGATGGCGAAGAAGACCAGATCGCCGGGTTGCAGGATGTCCAGGTCGGTGGCCTGCTTCGTGCCGGTGTGGGGGATCACCGTGCGGCCGGGACCGTAGGCGGCGATGGCGTAGGCGCGGCGCGGCAGACCGGCGCCCGCGGTGTTGGTGTTGTGCATGGGGATGCCCATGCGGTACCCCCACACCAGACGCTGGAAGCCGGAGCAGTCGACATCGCCGTAGCGGGCCTGCTCCGGCTGCACGCGGGTGCCGTCCGGGAAGGTCCAGTCGATGCCCAGATAGTCGTAGAAATCTGACTTCTCGTCGTAGTAGGCGAAGTCCAGCGGGTTCTTGACCGTGGAGTTGCGTGGGCCGAAGTGCGCGGTGCCCGCGTAGCGCACACCCTTGGCGTTGCGCTTGTCGGGCGCGCCGGCGCTGCTGTACTGGAAGGCCACCGCGAAGACGTCGGGGCTGTCGTCGCCGAGCGTCTTGGCGAACCAGCTCTTGAACGAGGCGGATTTCTCCATGCCCCGCTGCCACGGCTTTGGCAGTACGCGCACCCAGGCGTCCGTGGTCACCGTGGCCTCGGTGGTCCGTGGCTCGCTGAAGGTGCGGGTCGGCCCGGTCAGTACGGCCGTTCGGGCGCCGTCCGTGAAGGTGGCCAGCGTGCTGCCGTCGCTCGCGCGGACCACGGTGCGGCTGGGGGCGGACAGCCGCTCGAAGGTGTGGGGGCCAGTGGGCCGGGAGCTGGAGGCGGAGCCCGCGCCGTCGGCGACCGTGCCGCCGTCGTTGTCGCCGTCGTGCCCGAGGCGGTTCCAGGCGTACCCGCCGGCCGCACCGGCGACGGCCACGCCCGCGATCGTGCGGAACACGGCGCGGCGGGTCGGGTTGCTCCGTCTGCGGACGGGTTGGGAGTGCATGGCCGATCCTCCTGGAAGGGGTGGTGGGTGGGTGGTGGGCCGGTCAGCCCGTGGGCAGCGCGCCCATCAACAGGCCGGAGATCAGTACCACGTACGTGGCCAGCGTCACCGCGGTGGTCGAGATGACCGTGGCCGCGAGCGGCTGCCGGACCATCTGGTACGAGACCAGGCCGGGAACGATGAAGCCGAGGGTCTGTGAGGTGTAGAGCAACGGGAACTCGTGGCTGAGGGCCAGCATCACGGTCGTCTGCATCAGCACGGCGCACAGCACCACGGCGGCGAACAGCCGTTTGCCGTAGAGAATCACCGTGCGCTGCAGCAGCTTGGTCATGAAGTACGTGAGCGCCGCCACAGCGACCATGAGCCCGGCCATCTCCACGTTGGTGACGAGCGTGAGGGCGATCCAGCCGGGGGTGATCATCCCTCCGGGCGAGAGGTTGGTGGTCAGATAGCAGACGAGCGAGAAGACCAGCCCGAGGGCGATCCCGAGTGCGGCGGTCTGTGCGTTGAGGTCGGCGGGGATCACGGGTTCCTCGTGGACTGGGGCGGATCGTAGGAGGGGTGCAGCTCGTCGGGGTGGTACGGGGCGTGGGAGGAGTACGGGTCGTCCTTGTGCGTCTGCTCGACCGGCTGGCCCTGGCGGGCGGCGAGACGCCGGGCGGGGTCGCGTTGTTCCGGGATGCGGATGGTCTGCGTCGGCGAGTCCAGCGGCGCGACCCAGCTGTACGGCTCCGGCTCGGGCGGCCTTGCCACGGAGATCCGTGGCCGGGGAAGGGCGATCTGCATGGTCTCCTGGTCCAGGCCGTCGCCGTCGGGAACGGCGTCGAACACGTCCTCGGACTCGTCCAGCGGCAGCTCGGCGAGGCATTCCAGGAACAGCTCGCCCTGGCCGTGGATGTTGCCGATCGCCACCAGTGAGGAGACAGGGGCGAGTTCGGCGAGGATCGCCGCGGTCAGTTCCTCGGGGTCCCGGCGGTCGCCGCCGAGATCCACCACCCGCCCGGTGAAGCCGGCCGGAATCGCGTCCCGGGCGCTCTTGGTCGGGTGGCCGATGAGGAACACCGTCTCGGCGCCGAGATCCGGGATGATCGTGCCCATCTGTCCGTTGCGCTCGACCCGGTCCGGCCGGCAGTTGATGACCACGCTGAGCGGCCGTCTGATCGCGCCCAGGTCCTCGAGCTGCTGCACGTTCATCAGCGTCGACTCGGGGTCGTTGGCCGCGAACACGTTGGCGAACCGCAGCCGCTTGCCCTCGGGGGTGACGTAGCGCTCGACGGACAGCACACCCGGGTCGGGCGGCGCGTCCCACATGCCCTGCATCGCGGTCTGCCGCTCCACGCCCAGCAGCTCGGCGACGGCGAGTGCGATCGCCACGTTCTCCTTGAAGGTGAACCAGCTGAAGCCGCGCAGTTCGGCGTCGGTCACCGACTCTGGATCGACCGCGATCAGCCGGCAGTTCCGCTTGTCGGCCTCCTCCTGGAGGATGTGCAGCCGGTCCTTCTCCGCCGTCACGCACACTCCACCCACCGGCATCGAGCGCGAGAGCGAGCGGGCGACGTCGTCCAACGTCGGCCCCATCTCCTCCAGATGGTCCTCGCGGACATTGCAGAGCACGCCGATCGTGGAACGGATCAGCTTCTCCTGATTGATCTCCTGCAGCGCGGGCATCACCGCCATGCACTCGATCACCAGGGCGTCCGGCCGATAGGTCGCCGCCCGCCGCACGATGCCGATCTGCTCGACGATGTTGGAGATGCCGAACTTGCGGTACACCGGCTCCTCGGTGGCATCCGGATGGATGAACCGGGCCGCGGTGCCGGTGGTCTTGGCCACCGTGACCAGGCCGCCGCCGCGCAGGGCGCCCGCACACAGCCGGGTGATCGAACTCTTGCCGCGGATGCCGTTGACCAGCACGCGCGTCGGAATCTGCTCCAGCGAGGCGAAGTGCCGCCGCTGCTCGAGGATTCCGGCGAGCCACAGCCCGGCACAGCACAGCAGAACGACGACATAGAGGAAGAGCACGCCTATTCCGTCCTTCTACCGCTGGAGAGTGTTCGCATGCAGGCGCCGGGAAGGCCCGGCGGTGTGGCCCGATCTGGCGGCCCGGTCGCGTTCCGCCAGAGTCTGGCGGATCAGTTCCAGGCTGCGGGTGACCGAGCCGATCTCGTCATGGTTGACCGGGTGCAACACCATACGGCGGTCTCCGCCGGCGAGCCGCTCGACGAGCACGGCGACCGTGCGCAGCGGTCGGATCACCACGACATGGAGCCAGCCCAGACACGCCGCGCCCATGGTGAGGCCGAGGATCCCGGCGAGCATGGTGTGCTGCTGGGCCTGCACCGCGGGGATCTGGAGGGCGGCCGCCGGCTCCTCGGTGACCACGTGCCAGCCCAGACGAGCGGTCGGACCGCTCTGCGCCAGCGGCGCGGCCGCGTCGAGCAACGGACCGGAGGAGGCGAGACGCACCGCCGAGGTCGCGGTGCCCGGCGTACCCGGAGCGCCCTGGGTGGCGCGCGCCAGACGGGTCAGTTCGGAGGCGGGCAAGGACTGGAAGGCCTGGTAGCCCACGCTCGCCGCCAGCACCTTGTCGTGGCGGTCCGTCACCCAGACGCTGCCCAGCTTCGGCCTGGGCAGAAGGGAGTTGAGCGCCTTCACGTCGATTTCGCCGAACAGGACGACTCCGGTCCCCGCGGCCCTGGCCTTGCCGGACGGGACCTGGGCATAGGCGGCGATCACCGGGATCCGGCCAGAGGTGTTGACGTTGGTGATCCCGCCGCCGGAGGGCACGTGGACGAGGGTGCGCAGCGGCGTCTCGCCGACCCGCAGCGTGATCTTGCCGGAGCGGTCCAGGATGTACAGCGAGCGGTACTGCTTGTGCGCGGCGAGGGACCGCCGCAGAGCCTCGGTCTGGGCGGCCCGGCTTCGGCCAAGGCTCGCGGCGGCGTCCCTCAGATCCGTGTAGGAGTGGTCGAGGGACTGTCGTATCCGGTTCGTGGCGATCTCCGTGCGTGCCTGATGGTCCGCGAGGACCCCGGCGGGAACCGCGGTCGCGGAGTCCGCCCGGTTCAGCAGGAAGATCATCGGAACCGACCAGCAGGCCACCACGAGCACGCCGACCACCGCCAGCGCACGGTAGCCCGGTCCGCGCCGGGCCGGGAACTCCTGCGGGCCGCTCTCGCCGAGCAGTTGCCGGCGCAGTGACTCCAGCGCCCGCCCGATACGGGCCAGTTCCCCGAAGCCGTGCACCGGGACCGGCCGGGACAGTTCCGACCACGCGGTCGGCCCGTCCCCGGTGGCACCGCGGGCCACACGCCCGGCGGAGAGATACAGCCGCAGAAGCGGTCGTTGCACGCAGAAGTGCAGAGCCAGCCCGAGCAGCAGCGCGACGGCGACCAGCGCCGCGGCGGCGGCGAACGCGAAACGCGAGTAGTCGGCGGCCGGGGTCGGGGCAGGGGCCGGGCTGGCGGTGAGGACGAGCAGGCCGAGATCGTCGGTGTCGCCCGAGCCCGTCGCCGAGGCGACCTGGGCCCAGCCCGCCACGGTGCTCCGGCCGCCCGCTGTGGCACGCAGCAGGCTGCCCGAACGATCGGTGCCACGCCCCGATCCATGAGCCGCGCGAGTCACCGCTGCGAGCAGAGTGCTGTCGGCGGCAGCGGGCGACACCGTGCCGTGGGCCGTGCGCGCGATCGCCGTGCCACCGGCGTCCAGCACCGCGGCGGTGCGACCTTGACCGTACGCCGTGGGGGTGGGTACGGGCTCGGACACCACCAGCAGCCACTGCCGCTGCGTTTCGTTCGGAGCCTGGTCCTGGTCGGGATCCTGCGGTGCGGGCAGCGCGACTTTGGCGAAGTACAGCAGTTGCCGCGTGCCCCCCGACGTCACCAGACGGGGCGGAACCGCCCCTTGCCCGGACGCCTTCCTGGCGTCGCCGAGTCCTGCCAGCGGCACCACTCGGCCGCCGGCGGCGAGCAGTTGGCCGGTCCGCCGGTCGAGCAGCACGCTCCCGAGGACGGTCTTCCGGGCGGAGGTGAGGGCCTTGAGCGTGGTCGCGGGGGTCGACGCGCCCGTCGCCGGGTACGCGTCGGCTGTACGGCGAATGGTGCTCGCCTCGGCTTTGATCGCGGTGCGGGTCGCCAGGGCGGTGTCCGCGGCGATCTGCTGCTCCTCGTCCAGCACGGCCTGCGGGACACGCGCGCTGCGGACAGAGTCGAGGCTGATCACGGTGAGGGCGGCGACCGCCAGCAAAAGCGCCACAAACGCGGCTATCGGCGGGCGCACCCCGCCGAGAATCGGCATATCGGCGCGGCGACGTATGCGGTGCCGACGCGGCGCACGAGGTGCGGAGGACAGAGGAGCGGATCCTTCCTCAACTGGCGTCAAGCGCCCAGACGTTCGAGAGGGCAAACAATTTAGCGCCCTGTGGTCACATAACCATCACACTTCCGCGCCGTATCGTCCAAGTTAACGGGGGCGGGGTGACGCGACACACACGGGGCCGCCGCCCCGACGCGTCGAAGGGCGGGCCTGCGGACAAGTCCGGCCCTTCGGCGTCCGGGCAGCCGTCCGGTCAGCGGACGAAAGAAATTTCCGGGTACTTGCTGGAGGGCCCGTCGAGCAGCGTGCTGTGCTTGTGACTCAGCGTCTGGCCGAAGAAGGCGGCGAGGTAGGTGGACTGGACCAGGACCGACCGCTTCGGATCGATCGTGCCGTACTGCTGCTGCAGCTGAGCCTGGGAGAGCCCGAGCAGACCCGCCTCCTGTGGCACCATCCACGCGTTGTCGCTGAACGACTGGTGGGCGGCACCATGAAGCTTGATGTCGACCCGGTACCCCTTCAGATGCGACCACAGCGTGCGCCACGAGGCGTCGTTGTTCCGGTTGTGGCTGCCAGAGCTGAAGAGCATGAAGGGCCGGTCCAGGTCCTTGCTCGGAGCCGTTCCGAAGAACTGACCGTCCAAGTTGGCGCCGGCGCCGATCCGGTGGTCGAGTTGCATGGCGTTGTCGACCGCCGCGCCGCCCAGCGACCAGCCGAACATCCCGATACGGGACATGTCCACCGACTGCTTCAACCCGCTGGGGAGCGTCGCGTGGCCGGCGTCCGGGTTGCCACCCGTGCTGATCTTGCCGAGCTGGTTGATGACGAACCGCATGTCCGCCGTGCGCACCTTGAGCGTGTCGGAGGAGTGGGTGCCCGCCGGCATCCTGTTGAGCTCCAGCCGGTTACCGGGGAACTGCACCTCGTTGGCGTCGTGGGTGTGGTCGACGGTGACGACGAGGTAGCCGCGGCTGGCCAGATCCTGGGCGAGCGCGGTGCCCATCGCACGGTCCGAGTGCAGCCCGGTCGAGTACAGCAGGACGGGCAGCTTGCCGAGCGAGGTCTTCACCGGAGCCAGGACGTGACCTGCGGTCTTCGGCAGGGTCACCTGCTGCGGCGACAGGCCGCGTGTCGCGAGGAAGTGGGCGCCGGAGATCGACGGCATCCACGGTGCCTGGTAGTGCCCGGACGTGGCGGTGGCCGGATACCAGAGCGAGACCATCAACTCGCGCTTCGTGCCGGGCACGTACGGATCCGTACGGGAGTTGTCGACGAGATGCAGACCGACCATGCCGACGCTGTTCGGCCCCGTCGGCGCGGGCATCTTGAGCTGCAGAGCCGCCGCGGTCGTGCGGCTGGATGAGAGAGCCTGAGGGTGCACGGTTTTGGCGGACAGCGCAGCCGCGTCGTTCTCGGGCGCCCAGGCCGTGTTCCCGCCGGGCTCGTCGGGAGAGACCCCGGTGGCCGCAGGCTGGTCGGACGTCTTCTCGGCGGCCATGGCCGGTGATATGCCCACGCCCAGCGCGACGGCCACCGCACCTGCCGAACCGACCGCTCTGGCGATCATTCTACGAGGCGGGCGCGGACGACGGTGCTTCATAAAACCCCCTTGATGGTCAGCGATCACAGAACACGCGATCGACTGCGGCATACCGTACCGCCACGGGGGGAGCGGTCTGCGACGTGGTGGTGTGAAAGTCGGCCAACTGGCCTTCGCCCAGTCGTTGGACCGACCACAGCAACCGGAACAGGAGCAGATCGGCTCCGCCGGGCCCGGCTATCCTGGTCGCCATCGCCAACGCGGACATCCGCACCACCGGCCCGGATCTCGTCCCCGGCCTGCGCACCGCCGGACACGCGGCCGCCGCACTCACCCTCCTCGGCGACGCCATCGCCCTCACCCCGCGCTGCCCACCCACACAC
>NZ_WVUG01000108.1 GCF_017614965.1 Streptomyces griseorubiginosus
GACGGGGAGTATGGGGGTGACCGCCATGGTCGGGGTAAGCAGGCACGTCGTTGGGCCGCGGCATCTTGCCGTCCTTCCTGTCTGGACTTCCTGTCTCAAAGAGCCCGCGGGCAGAGTCTCTGCGGCGGGAGCCGGACGTCACTTCCTCCGGTCGGACGTGCTGTCCCGACCGAAGGTCGGCTGGTCCTCGGCGACGAACAGGACCTGGCTGACGCGTTCGGCGATCTTCCAGCAGTTGTCACCCCACCGGTACCGGTTGTGGGTGACTGTAATCATTCCTGGGGCCCCGACTGGAAGGGGTGCTTGGCCCGATGCGGCGTACAGCACGATGTAGCTGCGCGTCCGCGCCGCCACCGCATCGTGCTCGAGCACGATGAAGTTGTGCACGAGATGGGCGGTGGTCCGCGGTCCCCGGGTGCGCCGCCGCTCGTAGAAGCCGGCGATCTCGGAGCGGCCGACGAGCCGCGCTCCGTCCATGCCTAGGTCGAATACCGCGTCGTCGGTGTAGAAGTCCGCCGCCTCCAGGCCGCTGTCAAGGTCTACGCCAGCCCAGTAGGCGCACTCGAGGGCCCAAAGCTGATGCCAGACCGCCGGTTGTTCCCCAACGCTGTCCATGTCGTTGCTCGTCACCGGTCAATGTCCTGCGGTTCGGAGCCGCCTTGATCAAAACGCACCGAGACCCTTCCCAGTCGGGTGAAAGAGGCGACGGCCGTGCGCTTGCCCGGGGGCAGGACGAACGGGGCGAGCAGCGAACCGGTCATCACCACCATGCCGGGCTCGAGACCGAGTCCGTGAGCCGCCAGGAGGCGCGCGATCGCGGCAACCACCCGGTAGGGATGCCCCATGGCCTCCACACCGGTTCCCGATCCGACAACCGTCCCGTCAACCTCGAGGTAGGCGCCCTCGAGGCGCAGGTCGGCCACAGTGGCAGACGGCGTCGGATCACCGACCACCACGATGCCGTTCGTCTTGTGAGTAGCTATCGAGTGATGGACGCTTCGTCGTCCCTCAACGACTCGCGGCGACCACGCTGCGATCTCGATCGCCGGGCACAGCGACCCCACCGTCCGGCTCGCGTCGAGCTGAGTCACGGCTGGACCGCGCAGTTCGGAGGACATCAGCGCTGCGATCTCGACCTCCACGAAGGTCTTGCCGGGCAGGACCGTGAACTCGTCTCCGTCCGAGGCGAGATGAGAGGCAAGCAGGGTTCCGACGGTGGGTACCGGCGTGTCGGACCCGAGCACATTCTGCGCACCGAGGGAGGTGGCCGCCGCCTTGTACCCGACGATTCGGTCTCCCGTATCGGCCCGCCGCGCCATCTGCGCGAACTGCAGAGCGTAGGCGTCATCGATCGACAGCTGCGGCTGCAGCTGCGTCACGTCAATTGAGTCTTCTGACCACGCATCGTCCTTGAGGACATGGTCGATTAATTGCTCGTTCAGAGCTTCCTCCCCCTGATCGCGTCGCGAGATCGGCTGGTTGACCTCCTAGGCCGCAGCCTTGCGGGAACAGCCATGCTGCTGCACGCGGCAAGCATGGCCAGGCTGCGTGAACTTCACGGCCGAGTGCCCGGCCGAGCAAACCAAGAGTGGTCCGTAATTCGGATCAATGGACTGTAGTGTGGCCCCGCTCTCATTCCGATGTCCAGAGTGTCGACTTGGGTGGTACCGCTCCGAAGGCCCAGCCCGCAGCAGCGCCGTGATCGGCTCGCTGGTGACCCTGCAGGTGACGAATTACGCCTTGGGGCGTCTCTAGGGGCTTTGGGGCGTCTCTAGAGGCTGACGACGGTCCCGTTCTTCTGGTCGGCGAGGATTTCACTGCAGGCCGGGCGGCAGTGGTCGTCGAGTCGGCGCGCGGGTAGCTGCAGCCGGCGCCTGAGCGGGTCTTGTGGCCGGTTTGGCCGCCGAGCAATTTATGGCCGCGGCCGAGGGGACGTTGCCGGGCTTCTTGATGTCAGTGCGTCCAACTCGCCGGGCCTGCCGCGTTCGTCGCCGCATGGACACGGCCCGGTGGCCCGGTCCAGGCGGGCGAGGCCGTCGCGGGTCAACACCCGGTGCAAGGTGGAGGACACAGTCACAGCAGGCCCGCAATGTGTGCCGGCCCCGGCGCCGGACGCGCACCTCGGGGATTCCCCGCAGAGTACGCCGGCTAGTGCGCGGGACTGGAGCGGCCGTCTCATCGCGGAACTCCTCAGCGGGCACCTGCCTCTGGCCGAGCCGGCGGGAATGGTCCGCCCCGAGTCACTGCTGAGCAGACCGCGGTTCGCGCCACGACTCCCGGGTCGAGGACCAGCGTTCGGCACCCTCACCGCCCAGCCGGCCTGGTGGTCCAAATCCAGGTCAGGACACGTCGGCGTTGACAGGCAGGGCAACGGCGACAGCTTCGGCCGCGAGGCGGACCTTCTCGCCGTACGGCGTGAGGAGCTCCGGAAGCATGCGGCCCTTCGGGCCCGAGATCGACAGTGAGGCGATCGGCCGGCCGCGGCCCGGCCGGATGGCGGCAGCGACGGAGACGACGCCCTCCTCGACCTCCTCCCGACAGATCGCGAACCCGGCCTCGGAGATGCCCCGAAGTTCGGCCCGCAGGCGGTCGGGGTCGGTGATCGTGTGCGGAGTGACCGCGTGCAAGCCGCCAGCGATGTACGCGTCCACCTCCTCATGCGACAGGGCGGCGAGAACTGCCTTCCCGTTCGAGGTGGCGTGCAGCGCTCCACGCGCCCCGAGCGGGGCCACGGCACGGACAGGCTGGGGGCTGTCGACTCGCTCGACCAGGACAACCTCCCGGCCGGCGGGGACCATCAGGTGCACCGTCTCTCCGACTTCGGCGCCGAGGTCCCTCATGGTGGGCAGCGCGGCGGGCCGAAGCCCCCCGCGGGCGCTGACAGCACTGCCGACGACGAAGGCACGGACGCCGACCTGCCACCTGCCGCTGCCCGCCTGCTGCTCGATCCAGCCCGCCTCAGCAAGTGTCGCCAGGCTGCGCTGCACCGTGCTTTTCGGCAGGCCCAGCGTCCGGGTCAGTGCACTCAGCCCGATCGGCTGGTTGACCGCCACGGCCTCCAGCACCTGCAGAGCGGTAGTGACGCTGCGCATCGTCCTACCTTCGTTCCCGGGCATGTTGCTGAGCGCCTTTCCCCTGATAGTCGCACATCAGCGGGGCAGTCTACCGGGTCGCCGTACTCTGCGCGGATCTGTGGCGACAGTGCGGTTCTCCCTTGCCCGCCCGACCGATTCCACTCCTCTGCCATGGTCGAGAGCCATTGAAACGCCCGCTTGACGCTCAGGAATCTCGGATCTACCTTTGCGAAAGGTCCTTAGTACGGTCCACTGGTTCGCATAGCGGACCGAGAGATACGAAGGGCGCAATGACCGCAACAGTGAATTCCGCCCAGCCCGGCCAGGCCTTCCTTGAGGGAGTACGCGTCCTCGATGTGACCGGAGCCCTGGCAGGCCCCTACTGCACGACCATCCTGTCCGACCTGGGCGCGAACGTTCTCAAGATCGAACCTCTCGCCGGTGACGGCATGCGCGCACGGCGTCTGGGACCGGATCGCAGGCCACTCCCGTTCGTTCTGACGCATCGTGACAAGAGGAGCCTTGCAGTCGACATGAAGTCCGCCGCGGGCGCCGAGGTCGTGCGGTCCCTGGCCCGGCGCAGCGACGTCCTGGTGGAGAACTTCCGGGCGGGCGCGATGGCGCGGCTCGGCCTGGGCTACGAAAATCTGCGGCCGGAGTGCCCTGACCTCGTCTACTGCTCCATCTCCGGGTTCGGACAGTTCGGGCCGATGCGCGACGCGAAGGGAATCGACCTGATCGCGCAGGCCTACAGCGGTCTGATGTCCGTCACGGGTACCACCGAGGGCCAACTTGCCAAGGCGGGGTTCCCGGTGTCCGACGTGGGCACGGGCATGTGGGGCGCTATCGGGGTGCTGGCCGCCCTCCTGCGCGCACGCGCCGGAGGCGGCGGCGCGTACATCGACGTCGCTCTCGCGGACTCGGTGGCCGCCTGGTCGCTTTGGGAAGTCGCTGACTACGTGGCAACCGGCGTGGAACCGGCCCCCCTGGGCACCGCCCACCGCCTGGCCGCCCCATACGAGGCGTTCACCTGCCAGGACCATGCCACCCTCGTACTCGGCGCGGTCGACCGGGCGTGGGAGGCTCTCTGCACCGTCCTGGAGGTCGATCTGGGCGACGACCCGCGCTTCGCCACGGAGTATGAACGGTTCCTGAACCGAGGATCCCTCGCGGAGATCATCCAGGCACGCTTCGCCACCGCTCCCCGTGATCACTGGATGGACGCGCTGCGGGCGGCAGGGGTCCCCTGCGGCCCGGTCAACAGCATCGGCGACATCCTCGCCGACGAACAGTTCGCCGTACGCGGCCTCTTCGTGCACGACGAGAAGCGCTTCGCGGAGCCCACGATCGTGAATACTCCCATCGTCGCCGACGGCGCACCACGCGCCCGTGGTCCGGCGCCCGAAGTAGGAGCGGATACTCTCACGGTCCTTGGCGAACTGGGCTACGACGACGAGCGGATCGCCGCCCTGGTCGAGGACGGCGTCGTCGGTGTCCCCGATGCCGATGAGCGCGCGGGCGCCCTGGCGGTCCGCAGCGCCGAGACGCAGAAGTGATTCAGGAGGGCACCCTTATGACCACTCCGACACATACGTCACTGGTGGACTGGGCTGACGGTCTCGGTCTTGCCCGCGTCCTCCACGGCGGTGGCCCCGTCGTCGCGCTGCGGCGGGACGGCACGTTCGAGGCGCGCTTGGCCCTGGTGGACGGGCACACGTTCGATGACCTGCCCGCACTGCTCGAAGCGGCCGAAGGCGACGCCGCGGCCATCGAGGCCGGCACCGTGATCGAGACTCCGGACGACCAGCTGCTCTGTCCGGTCGGGCGTCCGGGCAAGGTCATCTGCATCGGCCAGAACTACCTCACGCACGTGCACGAGGGCGGCCGCGAGGCAGGGCCAGCTCACCCCGATCTGTTTGCCAAGTGGCACACCTCGCTGGCGGCACCCTTCGCCGACCTGGCGCTGCCGCCGGAATCGGACCAGGTCGACTACGAGAGTGAACTCGCCGTGGTCATCGGTGTCCGTGGACGTCGGATCGCGGTCGAGGACGCCGCGAGCATCGTATTCGGGTACACGGCGGCCAACGACGTCTCGGTCCGTGATTTCCAGGTACACACGGGCCAGCGGACTGCGGGCAAGGCATGGGACGGCCTCACCCCCGTCGGACCGGTCGTCGTGCCCGCCGCGCGGCTCGGCGGCGTACGGCCCGACCTCACCATCACCGGCACCCTCGACGGTGAGGTGCTCCAGGACGACCGCACCTCCTCGCTGTTGTTCGGGATACCGGAGCTGCTGGCCTACATCACCACCGTGATGACCCTGGAGCCGGGCGACCTGATCCTCACCGGTACGCCGGCGGGAGTTGGGTTCGCGCGCGAGCCCAAGGTCCTCCTGCGGCACGGCTCCGAGTTCGAGGTGCGCATCGAGGGTATCGGCACACTGCGGAATCGGTTCGTGGACGAGAAGACCGGATGACCGCGATGGCTACCACGCCTGCGATATGCACCGATGTACGGAATGCCGTCGCCACCGTGGAGATCGTCAACCCGGCCCGACACAACGCGCTGTCCGTGGCGATGATGACCGAACTAACCGTCGCGCTACGGGCGATGGACGAGGACCCGGCCGTCCGGGTGGTCATCCTGCGCGGGGCAGGCGAAAAGGCTTTCGTCTCCGGAGCGGACATCACCGAGTTCCCGGACCAGCAGGACCAGACCGCGAGGCAGGCGGCGGATGAGGCGGCCACCACGCTGTTCGCGCAGCTGGCCGCGCTCTCCGTGCCCGTCATCGCCCGCATCCACGGCTACTGCCTGGGCGCAGGCATGGCCCTCGCCCTGGGCGCGGACCTCCGCTGCGCGGACACCCGCGGCGTCCTGTCCATCCCCGCCGCCCGCCTGGGAGTCGGCTACCCCCCGGAGCAGACCGCCGCACTCGTCCAGACCGTGGGACCGGCCGCGGCGAGCGACCTGCTGTTCACCGGACGCCGGCTCGCGGCCGCGGAAGCACTCGCCATGGGGCTGGTGGACCGAGTCGTCGAGCCCGCCGAGCTCGGCAAGGTCGTCGACGAACTGGCCGCAGCCATCGCGGCCAACGCACCTCTGTCGGTCCGCGCGGCCAAGGCGTCCATACGAGCCGTGCGCCGTCTGAGCAGAGATGACAGCACGTCAGGGGATGCCGCCCACCGGCTCGCCATCGCGGCCGTCGCACGCTGCAGCACCTCACAGGACCTTAAGGAAGGTGCTCTCGCCTTTCTGGAGAAGCGGCCTCCGCACTTCACCGGCCGCTGAAACCCCACTTCTTCTGCCCGACGACGGGGACCCTCCCACCTGAGACGCCTCCGCTTTAGGGTGTGCGGCTTAACAGGTGCACTTGTAGTCGAAAGGTGGCGGCTCCCGGGCGCGGGGGCGTCGTCCCGACCTCCGGCACGGGCTCCGACCGGTATGCCGGCACGGGCGGCTCAGTGGGGCATGTCGTCCAGGGCCGTGGACAAGCCCGCCAACCTCGGCGGCTCCACCGCGTAGAGGACAACGGTGCGGCAGGGTAGATCCGCTTCCGTCACCCGCAGGAACCCGCCCTCTACCAGGAGGAGTTGCGTCGCGGTGTCGTCCTCCTCCGGCGCCGCGATCACACGGCGGCAGCGCGGCTCGGCAGTGAAAAGCGCCCTTACGAGGTCCCGGAGCAACCGGGCGGCAAGCCCTTCCCCTCCTGCCGACGCCGCGATGCTCACGGCGAGATCATGGGCGCCATAGGGATAGCAGGCCCGAAGGGGGTGCTCGGGAACGCTGTGCAGGCTGAACTCGATCTCCGCTGCCCCTTCGACGGGCGACGCGGCATAGACGCGCGTGGTCCAGCGGGCAGGGCGGGAGGAGTCCGGGAGGCTTCTGAGTCTCCAGCCCGGAACACTGGTCTCCTCAAGAGCGGGGACAAGCGTGGTCATGACTGGCTCACACACTCTCTACGTGCTGTCGCTGCGCGTCCACCCAACGGCGCAGCTCTGACTTGACCAGTTTGCCGCTCGCGTTGCGGGGCAGTTGTTCGGCGACCAGGATCCGGGTCGGGAGCTTGTAGCGAGCCAGGTGCCGGCCGGTGAAGGCGCGCACGTCCTCCAGTGTGGGTGACGTGCCTGACTCACAGGTGAGGACAGCGAGAACCGTCTCGCCCCACTTCGGGTCCGGCACACCGATGACGGCCGCCTCCAGCACACCCGGGTAGGCGGCAAGGACGCGTTCCACCTCGGCGGGGTACACGTTCTCGCCGCCGCTGATGATCATGTCCTTGAGGCGGTCGACGATGTAGTAGCAGCCGTCCTCGTCCCGGTGGGCGATGTCACCGCTGTGGAACCAACCGGCGTCGTCGAAGGCGGCGCGGGTGGCGTCCGGGTTGTTCCAGTAGCCGGGAGTCACGTTCGGCCCGCGCACGCAGAGCTCGCCACGGGTGTCCGCCTCCTGGATAACGGCTCCCGTGACGGGGTCGACGAGACGGATCTCCGTGTACGGCATCGCCACCCCGGCCGACCCGGTCTTCTTCGCCGTCAGCTCGGCCGGCAGGTGGGTGGCGAAGGGAGCGGTTTCTGTCAGGCCCCACGCCTGCTGGAGCAGGATGCCTCGCTCCGCGTAGTCCGTGATGAGCTGGGGCGGCACGGGCGCGCCGGCCACGATCGCGGCTCGCAGGGAGCTGAGGTCGGCGTCGGCGAATCCGGGCACGCGGGCGAGGGCGGCGTACATGGCGGGTACGGCGAAGAGGCTGTTCACGCGGTGCTGGACCAGGTCGTTCTGGCACTGCTCGGGGTCGAAGCCCCGTCGCAGGACCACGGTTCCGCCCCGGACCAGGGTGCGCAGGGTGAGGGCGTTGAGGCCGCCGATGTGGAAGAGGGGGGCCACGGCCAGGTTCACGTCGTCCGAGCGGGTGTCGACGATGCTGTCCACGTTGACGGCGTTCCACCAGATGTTGCCGTGGGTGAGCATGACGCCCTTGGGCCGGCCCGTGGTCCCGGAGGTGTACATGAGCACGGCCAGGTCGTCCTGGTACAGCGCGACATGATCGCGCACGGGCCGGTCCGAAGTGAGGAGGTCCGAGAGCGGAGTCCAAACGGCGCCGGGCGCGGCCGCCACCGGACACTGGGGATCTGTGTCGGCCAGTACGTGGCAGCGGACCGGGACGTCGGGCACGACCGACTCGACCAGTTCCCGGTGCCCCTCTTCGACGACGACGGTGTGTGCGCCGCAGTCGTGCAGGATGTGCTGCACCTCGTCAGCCGCGAGCCGGAAGTTGACCGGGACGAAGACCGCGCCGAGGTGGGCCGCAGCGAACAGCGTCTGAAGGAACGTCATGCTGTTGAGGCCGAGATAGGCGATCCGGTCGCCCCGGCGCAGGCCGCGATCGGCCAGACCAGCGGCGAACTCGGCCGCGGTCCGGCTGAGTTCGTCGGCGGAGATCTCCCGACCCTCGTAGATGACGGCAGGTGCGGTGGGCAACTGGCTTCTGCGGCGCAGGGCCGCAGTGGGGCTGATGTCGACGGCGGCCATGTGGCGGCTCCTTCGATGGCAGTCGTGCGGCGGTGGGAAAGATCAAAGGCCGGCGCCACCGGCCGGCTGGCGGAAGCCTCGGACAGCGATCCCGCCGTCGGCGGGGATGACGGCACCCGTGATGGTGCCGCTGTCGGTCCGAGAGGCGAGCAGGACGTAGGGACCGGTGAAGTCCTCCGGCTCCACGCTGGAGTCGTACAGCGGGATGAGCGGTTGCTGTTCCTGTCCCGACGCCTCGTTCTTGGCGAAGGAGGCTTCGAGCGTGCGGCCCTGCAGGCCCAGGCTCTCCGGCCCGCGCAGCTTGGTGCGCATGCCGCCCACGGCGACGCCGTTGACGCGGACGCGCGGCGCCAGCTCGTACGCGAACTGGCGGAGCAGGCCGAGGCAGGCGTGCTTGCTGGCGGTGTACAGGGAACCGCCGCCGTCGGTGTGGAAGGAGGCGTTGGACAGCGTCATGACGATGCTTCCGCGGGTGGCGACCAGCTCCCGCCAGGCGGCCTCGACGGCGAGGACGTAGCCCTTGACGTTGATGTCGAAGACTTCGTCGAAGGCCTCGGAGATCTCCTTGCCGGACAGCCGGGTGACGCTGCGGTGGTAGTCCCAGATCCCGGCGTTGGGGACGAGGATGTCCAGTCTGCCGAATTTCTCGACGGTTGCCTCGACCGCGCGGTGCAGGTCCTCGGGAGACCGTACGTCGCCCGTGAGGGGCAGGACCCGCTCCCCCAGGTCGCCCGCGGCTGCCACCACCTCCTCCAGCTGCTCGCCGTTGCGGCCGAGTACGGCGACACGGGCGCCCTCCGCCAGGTAGCGCAGGGCGACCGCGCGGCCGATGCCAGAGCCGCCGCCGGTGATCAGGGCGACGTCGTCCTCCAGCCATCCCATGGCTCAGTGCTCCTTGAGGAAGTCGGTGACCAGGCGCTCGAACTCGGCCTGGCGCTCCAGTTGAACCCAGTGGCCGCAGCCGCCGAAGACGTGCAGCTGGACGTCGCGGATCTGCTTGAGCATGAGCTGGGCGCCGTCGAGTGTGATGGTGCGGTCGTCACGGCCCCAGAGCAGCAGCGTGGGGGCCTTGATCTTGTGGACCCGCTGCCACAGCGGGTCCATGCCGTGCCGCTTGGCGAAAGCGGCGTTGTAGGCGTGGTAGAAGGCAATGTGGGACTCGTCGAGGGACGCCTCGTAGCGGGCCTGCGCGGTGTCGGCCCACCGCTTGGGCTCGGCGGTCATCACGCCGATGAAGTCCCGCATCTTCTTCAGGGTCGGGCCCTCGCCGTTGTAGTAACGGAACATGGCCTTCTGCCCCTCGGTCGGGGTGGGCCCGAAAGGCAGCCAGCCGCCACCGGGAGCCATCAGCACCAACTTCTCGACACGGGCCGGGGCTTCGAGCGCGGTGGCGATGGCGGCGGCCCCGCCGAGGCTGTTGCCGAGCAGATGGAAGCGGTCGATGCCCAGGGCGTCCAGGGTCTGCAGCAGCGCGTCGACGGTGATCTCCGTGATGCTGCGGGCGTCCAGGTCGGCCTCGGTGGGACGGTAACTGCCGCCGAAACCGGGCTGGTCGGGCAGGATCACACGGAAGTGATCGGTGAGCGCGTGCAGGTTCTGGTGGTAGTTGGCGACGGCGCTGGCGCCGGGGCCGCCGCCGTGCAGCATCACCAGCGCCGGCCCCTGGCCCGCCTCGCTGACCGCGATCGGCCCGAGCGTGGTCTGCACGGTGTGCTCGAGGAGCTTCGGCTCTTCAGTCTGGGCAGTGGTCACGAGGTCTCCGGTCACAGGAAGGTGCTGATGTTCTTGGCGAGCAGGACGTTCTGGTCGAGCAGGATCGTGCGGCGGGCGATCCGGAGGGTCCCGTCCGTGGTGCGGCGCAGGACGTCGGTGCGCCCGCCCGCGTAGATGTCCACTTCGCGTTCCAGCCGGTTGCGGTAGCAGAGGAAGGCGGACTCGGCGACGTACTCGTCCGGCGCGTCGCCTGCCTGGACGGACACGTTGGTGATCAGGTGTCGGGTCCGGGACGGCGGGTCCTCGGCCCAGGCCATGCCGGAGTCGAACCGGCGGATGCGCCAGGCCAGGCTCGCCTTGGTCTCGTCGAAGATGGCGACCTCGCCCGGTGCGCCGTCGGCCAGGGCCTGCTGGCGGCGCAGCCGGTTGGTGCGGACCGGCGCCCAGTAGTGGAGGTCGTCGGCGAGCAGCTCCAGCCAGTCGGCGTAGCGGTGCTGGTCGAGCAGTTGGGCCTCCAGAGTGTAGAGGCGCTGGACTTCGAAGTGGAGCCGGATGTCGTCGTCGACGGCCGCCGGGGTCGTCTCCGGAGCATGGGTACTCATCGGTGGGTCCTCCTGCGGGCCGCGCTGAGTGCTGTCATTCCAGCGCGGCCGGGGTGGTTCGGGGAGCGCGTGTGCCGGTGGGCGGCACGCGGGCGTCTCAGCCCTTCAGCAGCTTGCGCAGATCGGCGTTCTCGTCGGCGAGTTGGGCGGGGTCGACCGGGATGGCGCGGTCGATGAGTCGCCGGGCCGCCTTGATGTCGCGGGGCCGGTCGATGGCCGCCGTGGCGACCAGCCGGTCGCCGCGCAAGCCGAAGACGGTGAAGGCACCGTCGTGCGGTGCGCCACGTATCACGGTCCGTTCGGCGTCTGTCATGGTGCCGATGGCCTCGAGGCGGGAGCCGTGGCGGTCGGACCAGAACCAGGTCGCCGTCGGCGCGCGCTCGGGTCGACCCAGGATCGCCAGAGCGGCCGTCTCGCCGTCCCGCTGGGCGGCGTCCCAGTGCTCGTGCCGTACGCGGTGGCCGTCCTGCCGGGCCACGTCCCCGACGGCGATCACGTTCGGGTGGCTGGTGCGCTGACCGGCCTGTACGACGATGCCGTTGTCCACCGTCAGCCCCGCCGCCTCCGCCAGCTCGGTGGCCGGACGAATGCCGATACCGGCCACGACCGTGTCGGCGGCCACAGCCCCGCTCTGTCCGGACAGGTGCACCAGGACCTCCCGGCGCCCCGGGCGGCGCTCGATGCGCTCGACGCCGGCGGTCCGCACGTTGATCCCCTCGGCGGAGTGCCGCGCGTGCAGGCTGCCGGCGATCTCCTCACCGACCACCGCCGCGAGCGGCACGGGCACCGGGTCGATCAGCGTCACCCGGCAGCCCAGGGCAACAGCGACGGCCGCGGTCTCGGCACCGATCAGTCCGGCGCCGATCACGGCGACCCGGGCACCGGGCAACAGCTGCACTCGCAACCGCTCGGCGTCCTCCCAGGTGCGCAGCAGGTGTACGGCGGGGTCGTCGCCCCCGGGCACGGGCAGCGTTCGGGGCGTGCCGCCGGTGGCGAGCACGATCCGGTCGGCAGTGGAGGTACGGCCGTCGGCCAGCTCCACTCCCCCGTCGTGCGGCCGGATCGCGCGGACGAAGGCAGCGTCGTGAAGTTCGACGTTCTGGTCCGCGTACCACTGTTCCGGCCGCAGCAGCACGTCCTCGCGCCGGGCCTTGCCGAGTAGTACGTCCTTGCTGAGCGGCGGCCGGTCGTACGGCAGGCCGCGCTCGGCCGAGTACAGCGCCAACCGCCCGTCATAGCCCTGGTCGCGCAGCGCGTCACACAGGGAGACGGCGGCCAGGCCGGCGCCCACGACGGCGATGCGTCCGGGGGCACTCATGCGGTGGTCTCCTCACCGGGGTGCAGCCAGATGCCGCCGTCGCGTACCTCGACGCGGTGGGTGCGCTGGGCGACAGTCGCCGGCATGCACTGCGGCTGGCCGGACTTGAGACAGAAGCGCGCGCTGTGCAGCGGGCACTCGACCTCGCCGTCCTCGATCCACCCGTCGGCGAGCGAGGCCTGCCCGTGGGAGCAGGTGTCGTCGAGGGCGAAGTACTCGCCGGCGTCGTGGAAGACTGCGATGGCGTCGCCGTGCCCGGTGGTCTCGGCGGGGACCTTCAGCGCTTCGCCCTCCTCGATGTCGTCGACGGAGGCGACGCGGATACCGGTGCCCGTTGTGCTCATGGGGTGTCCTTCTCGTTCTCGTGCCAGGCTGGCGTGTTCATCAGGTCGCGCCAACGGGCGTAGAAGCCACGGGCCGCGCCGTCGCTGTAGAGGCGGCCGGTCGTGCCCGGATGGACGCCGTCCTCCTCGGAAAGGCCCAGCCCCATCTGGTAGTTGAGGGTCATGGAGCCCGCCACGAAGCCGTGCGCGGTGGCCTGGCACTCGCTCCAGTTCTCGCCGTCGTCCTGCTCGAAGATGCCGCTCGGTCCGAACGTCCGCAGGTTGTACAGGCGTTGGGCATTCTTCACCTCGTCCGGCATCGACTTGTCGACGATGGTCCAGGCCCAGACCTCCATCTTGTCCGGGCCCTTGGGGTGCCAGACGCGAATGGAGCCGTTGACCGGGAGGTAGGAGAAGTTCGGGAAGACCGTGCCGTGTCCCGTGGTCATCGGACCTTCCACGCGCGCGTCGCCGAGGCGTTCGCGCAGCGCCTCGTAGTCGGTCCACTCGTGCACCACCCGGTCGTCGAAGCGGCTCTTGGGGTGCGTGGGGAAACCATGGCCGTGGCCGAGCGGGTCGGTGTACTGGCGGCCGGGCGCCTGCACGATCTCCGTCTTGGGACCCTTGCCGGTCGGTGACATGACCATCAGAGCGGACGCGTGCGAGATGTTGACGTGGTACCAGTCGGAGGCGAACTGTTCAGCGGCGAGCTTCCAGTTGCCCTCCAGCACCCACTTGTGGACGCCACCGACGACCTCGCTGCCCTCCGGATCGCGGTCGACCATCGCGTCCAGGTACCAGGTCAGTCCGCCAAGGGCCTCGGCAAGCGGCGGGGCGTCCGGATTCCACGTCGCGAAGACCAGCCCCTTGTAGACGTCCAGCTGTGCGACCTCGATCAGTCCCCACCGGTCCTGGTCGAAGTGGGCCGGATAGTCGCCCCCGTTGGGGACGTTGATCAGCTTTCCGGAGGTGTCGTAGGACCAGCCGTGGTAGCTGCAGGTGAACGCCTTGGTCGCGCCCGCGTCTGCCCGGCATACGCGCATTCCCCGGTGCCGGCAGGCGTTGAGGAAGGCCCGCAGCTTGCGGTCCTTGCCCAGGGTCACGATGACCGGGTCCTCGCCCATGTAGGTGGTGAAGAAGTCGCCGGGCTTGGAGAACTGGCTCTCGTGGGCGAGGAAGAGCCAGCTGGGCGCGAAGACGCGGCGCAGTTCCTGGCGGTAGACAGCCGGGTCGCTGAAGATGGTCCGGTCGACCAGCCCCCGATCGAGGTCGAAGCGGTTGCTCACGTCGACGGACGGCTCCGCCACCCGGGCGAGGCGGTCCTCCCCCGGCCTGACGGATGACGGTGTCAGGGTGCCGGAGTGGTCTGGAGCGGTGGGCCGCATGGTGCTTCCCCTGCCTTCCTGCTGGTGGTTCATCGGACGGTGGCCGTCAGTTCGGCAGGTTTCCGGTTCCGACGTGACGTCGGTCGGCCCGGTCCGCCGTTCAGCAGCCGCATGTCCACGACGTCGGCCGCCGGCGTCGTAACGCTGCATGCACACAGCAGACGTCGCCGGGCACCGATGGGCCCAGCGTGCGTGCCATGCTGCGGCACGCCGAGGAGAGGCGTCCGCCACACTGCGCGCCCTGCGTTTACAACCAGGTAACAGACATCTACAGTGGACGCACGTCCACTTTAATTGGCTCTTCTGGAATCCCGGAGCCCGCTATGCCACTCCAGTCCTCCTCTGCCGACACCGTCACACCCGCGGCTCACGAAGCCCGGATCGCCGGGCAGCAGACCGCCGTCGACAAGGCGCTGGTCCTGCTCAAGTCCCTCGCCTCGATGGACGGGGAGATCGGCGTCAGTGAGCTGGCCCGCCGTTCGCGACTGACCAAGTCGACCGCCTTCCGTCTGCTGGGCATCCTCCAGCGAAACGACCTCGTCGAGCGCGTCGGCAGCAACTACCGCCTGGGCAGCCAGCTCGTCACCATCGGCGAGCGGGTCTACGGCGCTACGCCGGTACTGCTCCGCGAGCAGCTGCTGCCGCATCTCGTGGACCTGTACGAGCTGACGCACGAGACCGTGCACCTGGCGGTTCTCCACGGCACGGACATCGTCTACGTGAACAAGATCAACGGCCACCGCGCTGCCCGCTCCCCTTCCCGGATCGGCGCCCGGCTGCCCGCCTACTGCACCGGCGTCGGCAAGGCGCTGCTGGCCTTCGACCACGACCTGGCCGAAGCGGCGGTATCGGCCGGTCTCCCCGCCCGTACCGAGCACACCCTCACCGACCCGCACCGTTTCCGTGCTGAGCTGCGGACCATCCGCCAGGAGGGCATCGCCTTCGACCGGCAGGAAGCCCTCTCCGGGCTGACCTGCGTCGCGGTGCCGATCCTGGGTCCCTCCGGCCGCCCGGTGGCGGCCCTCTCTGTGGCCGGTGCCCACCACCGCTTCGACCCCTCCCGCTACGCCCCCGCCCTGCGCCGGGTGGGCTTCGAGGCGGCACGGGTCCTCACGGCGGCCAAGGCGCGGCAGGGGGGATCGCCGTACGACACGAACGGTCTGCCGGCGGCCTGAGCGGACCGCCGGTGACCCCGGCGTGTGCGGCACCGGGGCCACCGGACAGGCGGACCGGACGCGCCGACCCGGCCGGTCCGCCTGCCGTGCCGTCGTGGACGGTCCGGTCGCACCCGTGACCGGGTGGCTCGCGGTATCCGACATGACCACCCCCTGGTCCAAACGCGGCGACCGTAGAGCATCAGGCGCTCACGGCAACCCTGCGGTTACTCCGTCACTCGCGCCTGACGGTTCCGAACCGCCCTGGCGAGCGGCCAAACCAGGTTCGGCCCTGTTCCGGAGCAGCACAATCCGTCGTGCCGCGTCACGGCACACCGGCCGTCGCCGAAGGTCAGCGTTTCGCGTTCCCGTCGGTGCGCGTCGTGCTGGTCGCCCCGGTGCCGGGCTGCACGCGCGGCACGCTGACCACGATGTGCACGAGACTCTCGTCTGCCAGCGACTCGTACACATGCGGTCGGTCGCCCGGATAGCGCGCGAAATCTCCCTCCGCCAGCTCGAGCGGGCTGTCGGCAGGCCCCACGCGCACCCTGCCGCTGATGACGAAGAGATGTTCCAGCGTGCCCACGGGGTGCGGCTCCGAGGGCTCGAGCGCGCCACCGGACCTCCGCCTGATGCGCACCACGTAGTTCTCGATGACACCTGAGCCGTAGATGTGGTCGAGCGACCGGGTTTCGTACCCCGCGTGCTGCTGCCAGACGACCTCGTCGCCTCGCTGAACGGTGATGACCTGTTCCCGCTCGGCGACCAGCCGGGTCACCGGCACGCCCAGTGCCGTGGCGATGGAGAACAGGGTGTCGACCGTCGGGTTGCCCGTCCCCTGCTCCAGATTCGACAACGTCTGCTTGGCCAGCCCCGCTCGACGGGACAGCTCGGCCAGGGACAGTCCACGCTGTTCCCTGAGAAGGCGCACGTTCCGCGCGACCACGGCGTTTCCTTGTGACACGGGGCCACCTTACGAGGTCCGGTCGGCGTCCCCCACGCCGACCGATACGGGAAGACGGCCTCGTCGAGAACGCGGGCCCGGCACAGGGGCGGGCCCGCGTCCTTTCATATGGGGGTCTGGCTCACCGGAACAGTCCGATGAACTCACTGCCTGCAGGAAGGCCGTCCCGGACGGCGCCGGCACCGATCAGGTCGTCCGCATCGGCACCGAGACCGAGGTCGGTGAGGACGGCACGTGTGTCGCTCCCGGGCGGGCCGACAGGCTCTGTCGGCCTCACCGGGGTAGACGTCAGTCGGGCCGAGGGGCCGGCGACGGTGACATCGCCGATACCGGGATGACTGCGCGTGATGACGAGGCCCTTCTTGATCGGATAGTCCGCGTCCATCAGGGCATCGAGATCCTCGAGGGCGTGCACCGCGACGTCCAGGTGCCGAAGTGCATGTGCCACCTCGGCGACTGTATGTCCGTTGATCCTCGCGGCCAACCGCTCACTCAATGCGGTGTCATTCACGCCGGGATCCGTGCCTCCAGCCCCCAGAGCCTCTGCCACGGCCGAGGCCTGTTCCGGCCGGGCGGCGAGGTACAGCCATCGATCGGCGGCCTGGTACAGCCGGTCGACAGGACCGTTCCCCTTGGCGTCAGGCCCGGCGGGCTCGTCGTGCGTCGCCCCTTCGTAGTCGAGGAGGAACGGCAGCTGCAGGAAACTGCCGGTCGCCGACAGCGAGGCGTGGACGGACTGCGGCCGGCCGGTCCGGAGGCGGTGGTACAGGGCGATGATGACCCCGAAGGCGGCGAAGTTTCCGGTGCTGTAGTCGCAGTAGGCGAAGGGGCCCATGTGGGGCTCGTTGCCCGGGCCGCTGAACCGCACCTGCATCCCGGTGATCGCCTGGCCCAGCTGTTCGCGCCCGCGCCACCCTCCTCGGTAGCCGTCGTACCCGAAGGCGCTGATGGAGGCGTAGACGACCCCGGGGCTGAGGGAACGCAGGTGATCGAGGCCCATGCCGATGCGTTCGGCGACACCGCGGGAGAAGTTCTGGACGAAGACATCGATCCCGGTGGCGAGCCGGTCGAAGACCGTCCGCCCTCCGGGCGTCTTGATGTTGAGCATCACCGATCGCTTGCCGCTGTTGGTGTAGGTGTGCATCCCGAGCTGGCGGTCCTCGAAGCTGTGCACCTTGACCACCTCGGCGCCGTACTCGGCGAGGATCCGTGAGGTTGTCGGTCCGGCCAGCACCTGCGAGGTGTCGAGGACCCGGATTCCCTCCAGCGCCCGGCGGAGCTCGGGCTCGGGTCCCTCCTGCGGCTGCCGCTCCGGTTCGCTGAGCCGGGCGAGCACCGCGTCACGATCGGCGTCGAGGACATGACGCGGCCCCTGCACCGACAGGGGCGTCTCGGACAGCTTGATCGGGTATCCGGCCTGCGCGGTAGCGCCGAGGTGCGGGTCGGTCAGTTCGATGACGGCCTGGTTGGCCCGAGCGTCCTCGTCGTGGCGAAGCCAGTCCTGCGTGCTCTGGCAGATGGCCGCGGACGCGCCCGATGCGTCGTTGATCAGCCGCTCCCACTCGCGCGCCGGCTTGGAGGCGAAGAGCTCGGTGAAGCGCTCGCGGGCGCGCTCCCGCAACGCGGGGTCGGTCAGCATCCGCTCGGCGTCCGCCATTCCGTCGGCCACCCACTCGTCGGGCAGGAACTCACGGCCGAACCACTCGAGGTGCTTGTCCTGGAACAGGCACAGCTCGAGCCACTCACCGTCCGAACCCCGGTAGTGCCCCAGCTGCGGGGAATCGATGATGGCCTTGGCCGGGTTGGGTCCGCTCTTCGTCGGGCGGGAGGGGGACCGCATGACCGAGGCGCCGATCAACTCGAAGGCCGCTTCGTACAGGCTGGTGTCGATGTGCTGTCCGCGCCCCGAGCGCTCCCGGGCGTACAGCGCGGCGGCGACACTGTGCAGTCCGACCATGACGCCCATGGCGGAGGCCTGCGGTATCGCGTTGTAGATCGGCTCGGCGGAGCGGTCCCCGACATAGTCCATCGGCGAGCAGCCCGGGTAGAGGTACAGGCCCGCCGCCGCGGTCACCACGCCCTCCCACGCCGGCAGGTCGGCACGCGGGTCGTCGGGGGCGAAGCCCGGCAGCGAGAGGTGGATCAGGCGCGGATTCCGGGCACACGTCGTCGATCCGTCCAACCCGAACCGCCGCGCTCGTCCCGGCCGGAAAGACTCGATCAGGATGTCGGCGCGAGCCGCCAGCTCCTGCGCTTCCCGCCGGTCATCGGGCTGCTCGAGATCGAGCACGATCGACTTCTTGCCCCGCTGCAGGATCGCATTGGAGGGGTGCTGCCAGCGCGGTCCACCGGGCGGGTCGACCCGGATCACCTCAGCCCCCAGGTCGCCCAGGACCATCGCGACGGTCGGTCCGGCCAGGTAGTGGCTGAGGTCGAGGACCGTCAGCCCGTTAAGTGCGCCTTGTGTCATGTCCATTCCTTAGCGGCTCTGGGGTCTTGACTTGACGTCAAGTCAAGGTACCGTGACCAGCACAACAGCGCTAGACCCCACGAGCTGCGACATGGATGTCCGGGTCAGGCGGGACGGAGAGAGACATGAAATTCGGTTTGTTCCACAACCCCATGGTGATCAAGGGAGCCGGAAAGGAAGACTGGGAGCCCGAGCAGGAAAGGCAGAAGTTCAACGAACTGCTGGAGCAGATCGAACTGGCCGACCGGCTCGGCTTTGACTACGTGTTCCTGGGAGAGCACCACTTCACCGCCGAGTACGCGCACAACTCGGCGCCCGAAGTCATTCTCGGCGCGTTGTCCCGCTCGACCAGCAAGATTCGCCTGGGCACCGGCATCGTGCACGCGTCCCACAACGACCCGGTGCGGACGGCAGAGCGGATCTCGACTCTCGACGTGCTGTCCGGCGGCCGGATGGAGTTCGGATTCGGGGCCGGCGGCCCGGCTGAGGTGGCGCCCTTCCTTGGTGAACTCGCCGGTCGCCGATCAGAGCGATCGGTGGCCTCGTCCCAGATCTCCGTCGACATCCTCGCCAGCCGTGGGGCCTACCCAGGTGTGCAGAACGAGTTCTTCCAACTGCCGCCGGTGAACGTGATTCCCAAACCGCTCCAGTCTCCCCATCCCCCGCTGTGGACCTCCACCACAAACGCCAACCAGGTCCCCGGCATCGCCAAGCGCGGGCTCGGCTGCCTCATGCTCAGCGCTGCCGGCATCGACGATGTCGAGCACGCCGTCGACGGTTACTGGGACGCCTTGCTGTCGCCTGAGACAACACCGATGGGGCAGGGCGTCAATCCGGGTCTCTTCGTCTTCGGATGCGGGATCATCGCCCCCTCGGCCGCCGAGGCCCAGAAGCGGGCGCGTCGAGGCATGGAGCTGTTCTCATACGGCCTCACCGGTGCCCACGCGGCAATCATCGCCAACCCCGAGGCGAACCTGACCGACCTGTTCGAAGCCCATCAGCGGGGCGAGGGCGACGTCCGTGAGACCCTCGGCATGCCGGAAGGATTCCGGCTCTTCGGTGACGCCTGGCCCGACCTGCCCGGCAACGTCATGTGCTCCCCCAGCGAAGCCCTCGACACGGTCTCGGCCCTCGCCGACGTACACGCGGACGGCTTCCTCCTCAACCAGCAGTTCGGTGACACCTCCCACGAGCACCTGATGGAGTCCATCGAGCTCTTCGCCAACGAGGTCATCGCGCCGATGCGCGAGCGCGACCGCGAGCAGAAGGAATGGCGAGCGAAGAAGCTGGCGAACCTGAGCCACCCCATAGTCAGCTCGCTGTGAGCGGAGGAATCAGATGAACCAGTCACGTACGGGCGATGCCATTTCGGAGATGGAAAAGGTCGGATTTCCCCTGCACGTCCAGGGCTCTACGGAAACGGGCCGCGCGGTGGTGGTGTTTCACCAGGCGCCCGGCATCACGCCGGACATCCACGCGTGGCTCGACCGCCTCGCCAACCTGGGTTACCTCGCAGTCGCTCCGGAACTGCACCATCGGCGCGGTGTCGCCACGATCGACCCGTTCACCGAGTTCGGCGGTGACGTCGACGCCTTCGCGGCCGCCCTGCCCACCGACGAAGAACTGCTCGACGACGTGAAGGCGCTTCTGCAGGCTCTCACGGCTGCCGGCCTCGACGAGATCCATCTCCTGGGTTTCTCCTACGGCGGGCGGGCGGCATACCTCGTCGCCAGCACGCTCGCGGTGAGTTCCGCGGTGTCGTGGTACGCGACGGGCGTTCACGAGAACGCCTTCCGTGGCAATCCCGGACTGCCGGCGCTGACCGGCATCGGGTTGTTCCCGTCCGCCCCGTGGCTCGGCCTGGCGGGCGGCTCGGACCCGATTCTGGCCCCGGGTGAGCTCGAGGCATGGCAGAAGGCCCTTGCGGCCTCCGGTGCCCCGGTGTCACTTGTCACCTACCCCGAGGCGAGTCACGCCTTCGACGTCCATCACGGATTCGGGCCCGACGCTCCCGACACCTACCATGCCGCGGCTTACGAGGACGCGCTGCGCAGGACGCTGGCCCACTTCGCCGACAATGCCCGGAGGAAGGTTCCCTCAACATGACCGTCGAAACCGCGCCCCCCCGGGCCATCGATTCACGGCAGATGCGGGAGGCGATGGGCCGGTTCTGCAGCGGGCTGACTGTCGTCACCGGAATGGATCCGGCCACCGGCGAACCGATCGGCTTCACCTGCCAGTCCTTCTCCTCGCTCTCCCTCGAGCCGCCGCTCATCATGATCGCTCCCTCCCGGACCTCCAGGACGTGGGCGCGCATCAGCGAGACCGGTGCGTTCACCGTCAACGTTCTCGCGGAGCACCAGGAGTGGGTGTCCCGCACCTTCGGGCGGCCGATCACGAACAAGTTCGCCAGCGTTCCGTGGCGGCTCGGGAGCACCGGTGCCCCTCGGATCGCGAGTTCGGCCGCCTGGGTCGACTGCACCGTACACGCCCAGTACGACGGTGGCGATCACCACATCATCGTCGGTGCCGTCGAGGGGCTCGACGTCTCCCGGTACGACCGGCCCCTCCTGTTCCACCGCAGCGCATACAGCCGGCTGTAGCGGGGCAGGGGGCAACCTCGTACGCGAACGCCCCGGTGGCATCTCCTGACCGCCTCCGGGGCGTTGCGCTGGGTAATCCAACCTGCCCGGTCAGATCCACCACTTAAAATACGTTCGCTCGGGAAAGCCGCGGAGGCATGCGCTGCCGGCCGGCGTTCATCATGGTCAGCGAGCTCACCCCGTGGCGTGACCTCGCGGAGGGCGTGAGACGCTGGTCCAGCTAGGAGGTGCTTGACAGTGGCCAAATCGACTCGCCGCGAGTCCATGCTCGACGCGGGTTTGAGCCTGCTCCGGACTCGTGCTCTCCGCGATATCACGCTCGATGACGTGGCAGAGATTGCGGGCACCACTCGGAGCCTGGTCCTGTACTACTTCAAAACGCGTGACAATTTCTTCTTCGAGTTGGCCGACGACTACGTCTCCTCTCTGATGGAGGAGTTCGGACCACCCCCCGGCGATGCGTCGTCCGAGTGGATCGTCGGTGAGGTCAACGCCTTCCTGAAGATGGTGCGGCGTGACACGGCGGTCGTGGAGGCCATAACCGTAGCGATGGGCGGTATCGAGGGCGTACGAGAGCTCAACGACCGGATCACTGCATTCACGGCCGAGCGCGTGGCGCTGGCCCTCGGTGTCAAGCCGGGCGACTCGTTCCTCACGCCGGTGCTTCAGTCCTGGGGGAGAGCGTGTGTGGACGTGTGCCTGCGGGAGATCTCGAGCGGGCAGCGGGACATGGAACGCCTCCGTTCTCTCATACTCGGTCATCTGACGGGCGTCCTTCAGGTCGTCGCCGCCTACGAACCGTCACTTCACCTGCAGCTCCCCGACTTCAGCCCCTGGCTGCCCGCCCGCCTGCAGACTTCCGCCACACCTTCCTGATCCGTCACGACCATCGGCCCGGGATCACATCTCCACGGCTTCCAGATGGGCTCGCACCCGTCCGTCCCTTACCCAGCCGCGGGACTCGGCGAAGCCGATCATGCCGCTGAAGTCCTGGCTCCAGCGAGGACCTCTCGCAGCACCGGAGTCGAGCAGCCACTGGATGTCGAGCCACGCATGACCGTCGCCATCGAGAACGCCCAGGTCCTCACGGACTAGAGCGCTCGCGACCTCATCGCGCGCCACTACCACCGAGTGACGAACGCTCAACGAGCGCAGATCATCCAGCTCACGCAAAATGGCGCTGCCGCGGGTTATCTCGACGAACAACAGACGACCTCCGTGCCAGGTATGCCGGCAACCAGCCGGCAAACGGTTTCAAGTGCGGCCGACGCTATGCCGGAGCAACCCTCCAGGCGTGGCCGCGTGCCGGTCCACGGCACACGGCCACGCCAGCCTCTCGCCCGCGCTGGTACTAGTCGGAGGCAGCCAATCATCGGCAATCAGGAGGCAGGACAATGGATACGCGCGCCGTGGTCTGGAGCGGGCCGAAACAGGCTGAATACCGCACTGTTTCGCTCGGAGAACCGAAGCCGGGCGAGGTTCTGATCGAGTCCGTCTATTCGCTGGTGAGCCCCGGTACCGAGCGGGAATGGCTCACTAGCGACGAGAGCCATGCCGTGCTGGGCACGACGTTCCCGTTCGTTCCCGGTTACAGCGTGGCCGGCCGCATCGCCGCGCTCGGCGAGGGCGTGACCGGCCTGGCCATAGGTGACCGTGTCGTCGCGGGTCCGCCGGTAGGCGGCCACGCCGCCCATGTGATCGCGCCGGCCGCCGCAGTCTTCTCCGTCCCGGACGACGTACCCCTGCGCAGCGCGGTCTTCTTCAATCTCGGCGCGACCGCGGCCCACACGGTGCGGCTCTCAGGTGTCCGCCTGGGCGATTCGCTGAGCATCGTGGGTCAGGGTCCGATCGGCTTGCTGGCCACCCAGATCGCTGCCGCACAGGGCGCCTGGCCGATCCTGGCACTAGACCTCGATCCCGACCGCCGTGCGGCGGCCCTCGCGAAGGGCGCGTCATACGCGGCCGACCCCACGGACGCCGCCTTCGCCGAGACCCTGGCCCAAGTGGGCGGCGGAACCAGGGCGACCATCGACCTGTCCGGCGTATCGGCGGGAATCAACACCGCACTGCAGGTCACCGCTCCCTTGGGCACAGCTGTGTTCTCCAGCGGCATGACGGCACCAGTCACCCTCGACTATGGTTCTCTGTTCGTCAAAGGCCTCACGGTGATCGGCGCCCTCGTCGCAGTCCGCCCGGCCGAGATGAGGCAGGACACCGAGAACTTCCTGCGACTCGTCGCCACCGGCGCGGTCACAACCCCCGACCGCGACGAGGATGTGCACGACCCGACAACCGCCGCGCAGGTGTACCAGCGCGTGCTGGCCGGGGACCGGACTCTCACGGCTCCCCTTTTCGCATGGCACCAGGACGACCACTGACGTGCCCTTCTCTGCGAGGTACACAACCTCATGACACCTGTCTCGTCCGGCACGCAGTCCGACGCCACCGCCCAGGGCTGGACCGGAGCCGCTTGTGGAGCTCGGCAAACCGTGAACCGCAGAGACCTCCGGGAGCTGGAGATCCAGCCGCTCGGCGTTCTCCACACCCGCATTCTCTGACACCGCAACAGTCTTTGCGTCTCCTGAGACCCGAGGACACATGACGGATCCTGATCGCGGGCGCCGCCACCGGAATCGGCGCGGCGACCGCGACCCGCCTAGGACAGGAAGGCGCCCGGGTGTACGGCTGCTGCCGAGCGCAGCAACGGCAGAAAGATGTCGTCGACGCTCTCCACGATCGTCGGATACGGAGCAGTGCGATGGCCGTCCCTGAGGGAGCCGAGGCCTCCAGCATGGTCCCCGTCGGCACCGGCTGGAGACCGGGCCACGCGTCATCCGCCGGCGAGTCCGTCCAGCAGCCAGTCCCGCCATTCGCACCGCTCCAGAGCGAAGGAGTCGGCCAGGGCGAGGAGGTCGTCGTCGCCGAGGCCGCGGAAGAGTTCGGCGGCCTCCTGGACGAGCGGCTGGCCCAGCAGGACGTGGCGCAGGAGGACGTCCATCCACTGACGGGTGCTGAAGGGCTGGGGGGAGAAACCGGGGAATTCCCTGGTGGCGAGGTCTTCGAGCGGCTTGGCCAGCTCACGGATCTCGCCCTGCGGGGAACCCCACGCCTCCGCGCCCAGCCGGTGCTTCTTCGCCAAGAACTCGCCGAAGTGGCGCTGGTAGGCGCTGTCCGGTCCAATGTGGACGAGTCCTTGTAGACCGACATCCTTGTAGGTCCAGATGCGGGGTGCCCTCCGCTCGACGAGGACGTCCTCGCGAGCGCACCGCGGCTCAAGGCCGTGGTGCACGCGGCCGGTACGGTCCGTCGGCACATCACCGACGCCTGCTGGAACCGGGGCATCGAGGTGTCGTCGGCGGCCGCGGCCAACGCACTGCCGGTCGCCGAGTACACGCTCGGCATGATCCTGCTGTACGGGAAGCATGTGCTGGAGCGGGCCCGCTCGTTCCGGCGCACACGGAAGCACGGCGACTGGCTGAGCGTCCCGCACGACGTGGGCAACTACCGCAGCACGGTGGGTATCCTCTCGGCCTCCCTGATCGGTCGGCGGGTCATCGAACTGCTGCGGCCGTTCGACCACGAAGTCCTGCTGTACGACCCATACGTGACCCAGGCCGAGGCCGCCGAACTAGGCGTCGAACGGGTGGAGCTGTCCGAACTCTTCTCCCGCAGCGACCTGCTGAGCGTCCACACCCCACTGCTTCCTGCGACTCACGGGCTAGTGAGCCGTGAACTGCTGGACGTGATGAGACCCGGGGCAGTCCTCATCAACACCTCGCGCGGAGCGGTGATCGACCAGGACGCGCTCACCGACCTGGTGCGGGCGGGCCGTATCCGCGCGGTCCTCGACGTGACGGATCCCGACCCCCTGCCGCCCGACCACGCGCTGTGGGACTGCCCGAACGCGCTGCTCACTCCCCATCTCGCCGGTTCCCAGGGCAACGAGTGGGAGCGGCTCGCCGGCACAGCCGTCGACGAGGTGGCCCGCTGGGCCGCCGGCGACGGCTTCACTCATCCCGTACGACGCGAAAGGCTGGCATTCCAGGCATGAGCATCCCCTTCGAACTCCCCCGCGAAGACCGTGAGGTGAGCCCATACACCGGGTACACCCGCGCACATTGGGAAGCCGTGGCCGATGGGCTGCTCGGCGCCGCATGGCGGCGGGCGACCCCCGGCTGCGCCCTGATAAGCCTGCCGGGCCAGCCCTCCAGGGCCAGCCGGAGATCGGACGCTCTGGAGGGCTATGCGCGTACCTTCCTGGCGGCCGCGTTCAGGGTCGCGGGCGCTGACGGAAAGGATCCGCACGGCTGGTTGGACCGGTACGCGGCGGGCCTCGCGTCGGGTACCCGCACCCCCGGCTGGGACGACACCGAGTCGTGGCCGCTGATCGGCGACCACCATGTCAGGGGCGGCCAGCCGATGGTCGAGTCGGCGTCGGTGGCGCTCGGACTGTCCCTGACCCGGCCATGGCTGTGGGACCGGCTCGACGGCGACGTACAGGACCGGGCCGAGAAGTGGTTGCGCGACGCGCTCGTCCGCACACCCGCGCCGAACAACTGGTACCTCTTCCCCTTCACCGTGGCATCGTTCCTGGAGTCGGTCGGCCGTGGCGACGCGGTGACAGCGCGTGCCAGGCAGCGTGCGCTCGACCTGTTGGAGACCTGGTACCGGGGAGACGGCTGGTACTCGGACGGCGACGGGCGTGCCTTTGACCACTACAACGGGTGGGCGTTCCACCTGTATCCAGTGCTTGACGCCCATCGTTCGCGCGACGCCGAGCGGTTGGAGCGATTCGGACAGCGGCTGCGCGAACATCTGAAGGGGTTCTCCCTCCTCTTCGGCGGCGACGGGGCACCGATGCACTTCGGGCGGTCGCTGACCTACCGGTTTGCGGCGTCCGCCGCGGTCGGCATCGGAGCCGTCACGGGACACACACCGTTGACCCCGGGCACATCCCGCCGCCTGATCAGCGGAAGCTTGCGCTACTTCCTCGACCGGGGCAGCGTGACGGACGAGGGCCTCCTCAGCCTGGGATGGCACGGCCCGCACCCCGCATCGGTGCAGGGCTACTCCGGCCCCGCCTCCCCGTACTGGGCGTCGAAGGCCTTTGTCGCGCTGCTTGCGCCGGAGGACCACCCGTTGTGGACGGAGACCGAGGAGCCGGCGCCGAGCGAGGGTCCCGACCAGGTGCTCGCGCTGCCCGCGCCCGGGCTGCTCGTGCAGTCGACCGGCGCCGACGGAATCGTGCGCCTGCACAACCACGGCAGTGACCACGTCCGGCCGCACGAGGGCGAATCGGCGGCGGAGGCCGACCCGTTGTACGGCCGCCAGGCGTACTCCACGCACACCGGCCCCACATCGCAGGACGACATCGCGGACAACCATGTGTCCGTGGAGATCGCGGGATCGGCGAGTGTGCGGCGGCGTATCCACCCGCTGGGCGCGGGACAGGGCGACGGGTGGGGCTG
>NZ_WVUG01000109.1 GCF_017614965.1 Streptomyces griseorubiginosus
GGCCGGGGCGGCGGGGAAGCGTGGGCCGGAGGTAGGACCCCGTCAGATGCGCGTCCGAGATCACCAGGTGTCCGCCGGGACGCAGCACCCGGGCGAACTCGGCCAGCACGGGCGCCAGTTCGGGGACGTGGGTGAGCGCGAGCGTGCAGACGACCGTGTCGACCGCGTCGTCGGGCAGTGGAAGCCGGTGCAGATCGGCCTGGAGGAACCCGACGTCCGGCAGCCGCTCACGGGCCCGCGCGAGCATCTCCGGCGAGGCGTCCACGCCGATCACCCGGTGGCCGAGCCCGTGCAGGTGAGCGGTGTGCCGTCCGGTCCCGCAGGCCGCGTCGAGCGCCGTACCGACCGGCAGGCCGTCCAGCAGGCGCCGTACGACCGGCTGCTCGACGTCGATCATCTGGTTGCCGGGCGCGTCGTAGTGCGGTGCCCAGGACCGGTAGACCTCGTCGGTGCCGATCGTGCCGTAAGCCCCCGTGGCGGCCTCGGCCTGAGTGAGGGAGGGAGTCTCCAGCAGCCGTCGTATCTCGGCGATCCGGGCCTCGACGAAGACGCGGTCGGCGTTTCCGTCCCGGAAACCGCGCAGCAAGGCGGCTCCCTCCACGCCCAGGAGATAGCCGAGCGGACTCAGATAGGTCACCCGGCGACGCTATCGGCGCGAGGTCGGGCATGACCATCCAGCGGCCATGTACTAGAGTTATCTCGACATCGAGATATCTGCCGAGGCGCACCGTGGCCGCCGCTCCAGTAAGGCAAACCTAACTTAGCCTGACCTAACCGGATCGGCCAAGTCGGCGTGGCGGCACGATGGACGGTGGTACGCGCACATCAATGAAGGAGACTGTCGTGTCGGCGAACAGCTTCGACGCCCGCAGCACGCTGCAGGTGGGCGACGAGTCGTACGAGATCTTCCGGCTGGACAAGGTGGAGGGCTCGGCCCGACTGCCGTACAGCCTCAAGGTCCTGCTGGAGAACCTGCTCCGCACCGAGGACGGCGCGAACATCACCGCCGACCACATCCGCGCCCTGGGCGGCTGGGACTCCCAGGCCCAGCCCAGCCAGGAGATCCAGTTCACGCCCGCCCGCGTGATCATGCAGGACTTCACCGGCGTTCCCTGTGTCGTGGACCTCGCCACCATGCGTGAGGCCGTCAAGGAGCTGGGCGGCGACCCGGCGAAGATCAACCCGCTGGCGCCCGCCGAGCTGGTCATCGACCACTCCGTCATCGCGGACAAGTTCGGCACGAACGACGCCTTCAAGCAGAACGTCGAGCTGGAGTACGGCCGCAACAAGGAGCGCTACCAGTTCCTGCGCTGGGGCCAGACCGCCTTCGACGAGTTCAAGGTCGTCCCGCCCGGCACCGGCATCGTCCACCAGGTGAACATCGAGCACCTGGCCCGCACGGTCATGGTCCGGAACGGCCAGGCGTACCCCGACACCCTCGTCGGCACCGACTCCCACACCACCATGGTCAACGGCCTCGGCGTCCTCGGCTGGGGCGTCGGCGGCATCGAGGCCGAGGCCGCGATGCTCGGCCAGCCGGTCTCCATGCTCATCCCGCGCGTCGTCGGCTTCAAGCTCACCGGTGAGCTGCAGCCCGGCACCACCGCCACCGACCTGGTGCTCACCATCACCGAGATGCTGCGCAAGCACGGTGTGGTCGGCAAGTTCGTCGAGTTCTACGGCGAGGGCGTGGCGGCGACGAGCCTCGCCAACCGCGCCACCATCGGCAACATGTCCCCGGAGTTCGGCTCCACCGCCGCGATCTTCCCGATCGACGACGAGACCCTGAACTACCTGCGCCTGACCGGCCGTAGCGACCAGCAGGTCGCGCTCGTCGAGGCGTACGCCAAGGAGCAGGGCCTCTGGCTGGACCCGAAGGCCGAGCCGGACTTCTCCGAGAAGCTGGAACTCGACCTCTCCACGGTCGTGCCCTCCATCGCCGGCCCGAAGCGCCCGCAGGACCGTATCGTCCTCGCCAACGCGGCCCAGCAGTTCAAGTCGGACGTCCTCAACTACGTCGACTCCGTGGACGAATCCGGCAAGGAGTCCTTCCCCGCCTCCGACGCCCCGGCCGTCGCGCCGAACGGCGTGCCGTCCAACCCGGTCACCGTCACCGCCCCCGACGGCTCGACGTACGAGATCGACCACGGCGCCGTCACGGTCGCCGCGATCACCTCCTGCACCAACACCTCCAACCCGTACGTCATGGTCGCCGCCGCGCTCGTCGCGAAGAAGGCCGTGGAGAAGGGCCTGACCCGCAAGCCGTGGGTCAAGACCACCCTCGCCCCGGGTTCCAAGGTCGTCACCGACTACTTCGACAAGGCGGGCCTGACCCCGTACCTCGACAAGGTCGGCTTCAACCTGGTCGGTTACGGCTGCACCACCTGCATCGGCAACTCCGGCCCGCTGCCGGAGGAGGTCTCCAAGGCCGTCAACGACCACGACCTCGCGGTCACCTCGGTCCTCTCCGGCAACCGCAACTTCGAGGGCCGGATCAACCCCGACGTCAAGATGAACTACCTGGCCTCCCCGCCGCTGGTCGTCGCCTACGCCATCGCGGGCTCCATGAAGGTGGACATCACCAAGGACGCCCTGGGCATCGACCAGGACGGCAACCCGGTCTTCCTCAAGGACATCTGGCCCTCCGAGGCCGAGGTCAACGACGTCGTGGCGAACGCCATCGGCGAGGACATGTTCAACAAGTCCTACCAGGACGTCTTCGCGGGCGACGCCCAGTGGCAGGCGCTGCCCATCCCGACCGGTGACACCTTCGAGTGGGACCCGGAGTCGACCTACGTCCGCAAGCCCCCCTACTTCGAGGGCATGCAGCACGAGCCGGCCCCGGTCACCGACATCTCCGGCGCCCGGGTCCTCGCCAAGCTGGGCGACTCGGTGACGACGGACCACATCTCGCCCGCCGGTGCCATCAAGGCCGACACCCCCGCCGGCAAGTACCTCACGGAGCACGGCGTCGAGCGCCGCGACTTCAACAGCTACGGCTCCCGCCGCGGCAACCACGAGGTGATGATCCGCGGTACGTTCGCCAACATCCGCCTGCGCAACCAGATCGCGCCGGGCACCGAGGGCGGCTACACCCGCGACTTCACGCAGGACGGCGGCCCGGTCTCCTTCATCTACGACGCCTCCCGCAACTACATCGAGCAGGGCATCCCGCTCGTCGTCCTCGCGGGCAAGGAGTACGGCTCCGGTTCGTCCCGCGACTGGGCCGCGAAGGGCACCGCGCTGCTCGGCGTCAAGGCCGTCATCGCCGAGTCGTACGAGCGCATCCACCGCTCGAACCTCATCGGCATGGGCGTCCTGCCGCTGCAGTTCCCGGAGGGCGGCTCGGCCCAGGCCCTCGGTCTGACCGGCGAGGAGACCTTCTCCATCACCGGCATCGAGGAGCTCAACAACGGCACCACACCGCGCACGGTGAAGGTCACCACCGACACCGGTGTCGAGTTCGACGCGGTCGTCCGCATCGACACCCCCGGTGAGGCCGACTACTACCGCAACGGCGGCATCATGCAGTACGTGTTGCGCAGCCTGATCCGCAAGTAAGCGGTACGGCAGGGCAGTCGGACACCGGAAGGGCCGTATCCCCGTATGTCGGGGGTGCGGCCCTTCCGCCGATTCCACCCGATGTCATCACCGACCCTCAGGCTGAACACAGGGTTCCGACAGCGGACCGGGACAGTATCGAGACATGTCAGGCACCCTGGGGTACCCCTCCGTCAGCGTCCGCGCGATCGCCGTCGGCCACGAGTTCTCCCCCCGGCACCCGGTCGACTGGCCCCGGACACCGGCGGTCCGCGCCGCGTGCGGCAGGGGCCGCACGGACGGGCCGACGGAGGACAGCGGATGACCCGCCGCCCGCGCGCCCGCTCCCTGCGTGCCCGCCTGCTGCTGTTCGTCACCGCCACGCTCGTCGTGGTGTGCGCCGCGATGGTGCTCACCACCGCCCTGCTGCAGCGCGGCTATCTGATGGGCGACCTGGACGACCGTGTCACCGAGGCCGTCGAACGCAACCTGGGCGGCGCCCGGTCACGCCCCGACGACCCGACGGGCCTGGCGTTCCTCACCGAGAACGGACACCCCGCCGGGATGCTCGCCGCCCGGCTCGACGCCGACGGCACCGTCCTCGCGGCGGCGCGCGTCACCCAGGGCGCCCCGCCGCACGACCTCACCGCCGCCCAGCGCGCCGCCCTGCGGGGCATCGCCCCCGACGGCTCCGAGCACACCCGCACCGTCCCCGGCCTCGGCACCTACCGTGTCGCCGCCGCCCGGAGCGGGGGCGTACGCGTCCTGACCGGGCTGCCCATGGACGACGTACAGCACACGCTCGCCGCGTTGGTGCTCGCCGAGGCCGGGGTCGCCGCGCTCGGGCTGACCGCGGCCGGTGTCGTCTGCGCGGTGGTCGTCCGACGCCAGCTGCGCCCCCTCGGCCGGGTCGCCGCCACCGCGGCCGAGGTCTCCCGGGCCCGGCTGGACCGCGGCGAGGTCACCGGCCTCACCCGGATCCCGGCCCGGGACACCGACCCCGGCAGCGAGGCCGGGCAGGTCGGCGCCGCGCTCAACCGGATGATCGACCACATCGAGTCCTCCCTCGCCGAACGCCGGCGCGGCGAGGAACGCATGCGGCGCTTCCTGGCCGACGCCGGCCATGAGCTGCGCACCCCGCTGGCCGCGATCGCCGGGTACGCGGAACTGATGAGCCGCGGCGCCGACCGTGTCGAACCGGTCCTGGCCTGGCGCCGGGTCTCGGCCGAATCGGCCCGGATGACCGGCCTGGTGGAGGACCTGCTGCTGCTCGCCCGGCTGGACCAGGGCCGGCCCCTGGAGTCGGGCGAGGTCGACCTCGCGGCCGTCGTCGCCGAGGCGCTGTGGGACGCGCGGGCGGCGGGCAACGGCCACGACTGGCGGCTCGCGCTGCGCCTGGACGAGGCCCCGGCCGTGGTCACCGGCGACATGAGGCGTCTGCACCAGGCGGTGGCGGCCCTGCTGGCCAACGCCCGGACGCACACACCGGCCGGCACGACCGTGACGGCGGAGGTGGAGACGGCCGGGGAGCGCTGTGTGATCCGGGTACGCGACGACGGGCCGGGGATCCCGGCCGAGCTGCTGCCGACGGTCTTCGAACGCTTCACCCGGGCCGACACCTCGAGGTACCACGCGCCGGGTTCGGTGGGCGGCTCGGGGCTGGGGCTGGCCGTCGCGGCGGCGATCGTGGGCGCGCACGGGGGCCGGATCGGCGTGGAGAGCCGCCCGGGTCACACGGAGTTCACGGTGGACCTGCCGACCACGAGCGCCGCAGGCGTTCCCGAATACCCCGGGACCGATCGCCCCGACAGCGCGGTACGACAGGAAAGCGCCCCTACCCTGACCCCGTGACGACAGCCGATCCGCTCCAGCGCGCGCTCGACGACCCCGGTGATCCGCCCCTGCGCCCCCTGCCGCCCCAAGTGGCCGAACTGCTCCGGGACTTGGCTGCCCCGCCCCGCCTCGCGGCCCACCTCCGAGCCGTGCACGACGTGGCGCACCAGCTGGTGACATGGGTGGAACGTGAGTACCCTGCCCTCCAACTCGACGCCGAAGCCCTGCTGTTCGGGGCGGCCACGCACGACATCGGCAAGGCGGTGCACCTCGCCGAACTGTCCGGCCCGGGCTCCGCCCACGAGAGCGCCGGGCGCGAGCTGTTGCTGGCCCGGGGTGTCGAACCGCGGCTGGCCCGTTTCGCCGCCACGCACGCCGACTGGAACGGGCCGGACGTCCGGCTGGAGGACCTGCTGGTGAGCGTCGCCGACAAGGTCTGGAAGGGCAAGCGGGCACGGGAACCTGAGGATCTGGTGGTCGCGCGGCTCGCGGCACACAGTGGCCGAACGTCGTGGGAGGAGTTCCTGTCCTTCGACGACCTGCTCATGTCCATCGCCTCCCGGGCCGACGGACGGCTGGCCTTCCAGGCCGCCCACCCCGTACACCGGACGACCTGAGCCGCGCCCCCGGTACGACCTGAGCCGCCCCCGCTAACGACCTGAGCCGCGCCTGCGGTTTACAGCCGCGCCCATTCGCGCTAACTTCCGCAACAGGTGGGGTGGGAGCGCTCCCATATGGCGACGGACCGGAACCCGCCGCCCCCGGCGCTCCCACCGCCGCTCAGGGCGGACCCGGTGGCGGTGTGTCGCCCCACCGGGTCCGCGAGCCGGTCCAGGCCGGGGGAGTACCTGTCCGGGTGTGGCTGGCTTGTGCGGAGTACGGCTCGTGCGGGGTGCTGGCTGGTGCGGTGGTGCCGGCTTGTGGGACGACGCTGTGATGCGACAACGTTGTCGATTGGTCTGCGCATGACTCTACCGCGCCAACGGACAACGATGTCAACCCACTTGGCCTGCCGCTACCCGAACGAGTGGCGCGTTCCGTGCGCCGACCCGACCGCACGCGGTCTTCCGCGGTACCCGTGGCACACGCTACCGTCACTGCGGCTTGTGCGACCTGTGGTGCGCGACCCGTCCGAAGGAGGAGGGGCCGCGTCATGCGCTTCCGCCCGACGTCCCTGCTGCTGGCCGCCGTTCTCGCGGTCACCGGTGCCACACCCGCCCTGGCGGCCACGTCAGCACCCCCTGACCTGGTCAAGGACCCGACCTCGTACGTCGATCCGCTGATCGGCACCAAGAACGGCGGCGATGTCTTCCCGGGTGCCGTCACCCCGTTCGGCATGCTCTCCTGGAGCCCGGAGAACACCAGGGGCGACGCGACCAGAACGGCCGCGCCCGGCGGCTACCAGTACGACGCCACCCGCATCCGGGGCTTCAGTCTGACCCACATGTCCGGCACCGGCTGCGCGGGCGGCAGTGGCGACATCCCGTTCTTCCCGTACGCCGGCGAGATCACCTCCTCGCCCGCGAGCGACACCAAGGACGCCGTCTACGCCTCGGACTTCAGCCACGCCGACGAGACCGCCGAGCCCGGGCACTACAAGGTGGGCCTCGCGTCCGGTGTGACCGCCGACCTCACGGCGACGGCGCGCACCGGCTCGGCACGGTTCACCTACCCGGCCGACAAGCCCGCCTCGCTCCTGATCCGCACCGCCAACTCCGAGGTGGGCTCGACCGATTCGTCGGTGACCATCGACCCGGCGACGCGGACCGTCTCCGGCTCGGTGACCTCCGGCGACTTCTGCGGCTACCTCGATCCGGAGGGCCAACGGGCCTACTACACCCTGTACTTCACCGCCCGCTTCGACCGTGACTTCAAGGCCACCGGCACCTGGCAGGACGACAGGCTGACCCCGGGTTCCACCGCGGCCTCCGGCGGCACCGGCGGCTTCTCCCACGGCGGACGGCCCGTCGCCGGCAAGGGCGCGGGCGGCTATGTGGAGTTCGCGCCGGGCGGCGGGCCCGTGAACGTCAAGGTCGGCATCTCCTACGTGAGCCAGGCCGGGGCCGCCGCCAACCTCGCCGCGGAGAACCCGCCGAAGCGCTCCTTCGACGCCGTGCGTGCCGCCGCCCACGACGCCTGGCGGGACCGGCTCGGCACCATCCGGGTCGGCGGCGGCACCGACGACGAACGCATCACCTTCTACACCGCGCTCTACCACGCCCTGCTCCACCCGAACGTCATCAGTGACGTCGACCGCCGATACCGGGGCGCCGACGGCAAGGCGCACACCGTCGGCAAGGGCCACCGGGCGCAGTACGGCACCTTCTCCGGCTGGGACGTCTACCGCGACCAGGTGCAGCTGCTGACCCTGCTCGATCCGCGCACCGGCTCGGACATCGCGCAGTCCCTGTACGAACTCGCCCGGCAGAACGGCGGTGTCTGGGACCGCTGGCTGCACGGCGCGAGCGGCACGCACGTCATGAACGGCGACCCCTCACCGACCGCCCTCGCCGGCGTCCGCGCCTTCGGCGGCACGGACTTCGATCTGCGCGGGGCGCTGTCGTCCCTGGTCCGGGCGGCGACCGTGCCCACCGAGCAGGACCTGTCGGCGGCCGGCAAGCCCGTCCTTTCCGTGGGCCAGCGTCCCTCCCTGGACAAGTACCTGAAGCTGCACTACATGCCGTCCGTCTCCAACGCCTGGGGCGGGGCGGCGGAGACCCTGGAGATGTCGGCCGCCGACTTCTCCCTCTCCCAACTCGCCACCGCGGCCGGGGAGAAGGACACTGCGGCCGCCTTCGCCGGGCGCGCCCAGTGGTGGCAGAACAACTTCAACATCGCCGCCGATCCGACGGGCGGCTACATCGCCAACCGCAAGGCCGACGGCAGTTGGGTCACCGGCTTCACCCCGGCCACCGGCAACGGCTTCGTCGAGGGTACGGCCGCGCAGTACACGTGGATGGTCCAGCACAACCCGGCCGGCCTGTTCGCGGCGATGGGCGGCCGGGACAAGGCGCTGGCCCGCCTCGACGCCTTCTTCCACGACAGCGACGGGAGCTGGGCGTTCACCGGCAGCGGCGGCGACAAGTCCGAACTGGACAACGAGCCGTCGATCAACGTGCCCTACCTGTACGACTACGCGGGCGCCCCCTACAAGACGCAGGAGACCGTCCGAGCCGCGATGAAGCAGCTCTGGTCGACACAGCCCGGCGGCATCCCCGGCAACGACGACCTCGGCGCGATGTCCGCCTGGTACGTCTTCTCCGCGCTCGGGATGTACCCCCAGGTGCCCTCCCGGGCCGAACTCACCCTGGCGTCGCCACTGTTCCCGCGCATCGAGATCGACCGCCCCCGCGGCAACGACATCTCCATCCGGGCGAACGGCGCGGCCGCCGACGCCCCGTACATCACCTCGCTGAAGGTCAACGGCCGTACCAGCCGACGGCCTTGGCTGCCCGCGTCCCTGGTGCGGGACGGCGGCCGGCTCGACTACACGCTCTCCGGCACGCCCGACAAGGCCTGGGGCAGCGATCCCGCCGACGCCCCGCCGTCCTTCCGGCAGGGCGAGCAGCCGTACCAGATCGGCGTCGGACCGACGACGGCGACCCTCGCACCCGGCGAGAGCACCGAGGTCGGCATCCGTGCCCTGTCGATGAGCGGGGGAGCGGGACCCGAGGTGCGGTTCCAGGTCCAGACACCCGAGGGGGTCACGGCGACTCCCGCTTCGGGCACGGTCGTCGACGGCTCGCAGAAGATCACGCTCAGCTCGGCGAGGGACATGAAACAGGGCTTCTACGACGTCAAGGTCACCGTGACCTCCGACGGCACCTCCTACGAGCAGCCCGTCGCCCTCACCGTCGCCGCCCCCGGCACCCTGCTCGCCGCCTACGACAACACCGGTGTCTCGGACGACGCCGGTGAGCACGACGAGGCCGACTACGACGGCGGTGGCTGGAGCTACTCCCGTCAGGCCCTCGCCGCGGCCGGTCTGACCCCGGGTGCGCGGGGGACGGTCGACGGGCTCGCCTTCACCTGGCCCGACTCGCCCGCCGGCCGCCCGGACAACGTCTCGTCCGACGGGCAGACCGTCCGACTCGACAGTCCGGCAGCCGCGTTGTCCTTCGTCGGCAGCGCGGTCAACGGCAACCAGCAGACCAAGGCCACCGTCACCTACACCGACGGGGGCACCGAGGCGATCGACCTCTCCTTCACCGACTGGACCGTCGGCGGGGGCGGCGGCACCGTCCAGTACGGCAACGAGGTCCTCGCCAGGACCGCGTACCGGAACGTCGCCGGCGCGGACAAGGACCCGGTCGCGACCTACGTCTTCGCCACCAAGCCGTTCGCGGCACCGCAGGGAAGGACCATCGCGAGCGTGACGCTGCCGCGGAACCCGGACCTGCACGTGTTCACGCTGGCGACGGGCTGACCGTTGCACGGATGGGCGCGGATCCCCTCGCGGGGATCCGCGCCGCTCATTTCCGCGTAGCGCTCGAAGGCACTTGGCTGCTCAGGCGAGCAGTTCGACCTCCGACACGGTTGCTTGACCCTCGAAGACCAGGCGGTACTTCCCGTACGTGCCCGGGGAGCCCACGCTGAACGCCCGGGTCTGTCGGTCCCAGGTGAAGGACTCGCCGGACCGCTTGTCGAGCGTCTTCCACGTGGTGCCGTCGTCGGAGCCCTGGAGTGTCCAGCCGGTCGGCGCCTTGGTGTGGTCCCCCGACGAGGTCAGCGTGTACTGAAGGCCCTTGACCGGACCGGAGACCGGCAGGTCCACGGAGGTCACGGTGGCGTCCGACGCCGAGGTGTTGTCGAACAGCGGCCCGTCACCCTTCAGCACGTCCGCTCGGGGCGTCGCCACCTTGTCGCCCTGGGTGATGGACACCGGCCCCGCGTTCTTGCCCGAGCCCCACCCCGAGGGCTTGGCCCCCATGTCGAACTCGAGGACCCCGCCCTTCGACAGCAGCGAGTGCGGCAGCGAAGTCGAGTTCCACGCACGGCCGTTGAAGCGCACGCCCTGGACGTAGACGTTCTTCTGGCTGTTCCTCGGCGCCTTGATCACCAGGTCCTGCCCGTTCTCCAGGTGCACCGTGGCCTTCTTGAACAGCGGGGAGCCGATGGTGTACTCGCCGCTGCCCATGACCAGCGGGTAGAAGCCGAGCGCGGAGAAGAGGTACCAGCCCGACTGCTCGCCGTTGTCCTCGTCGCCGTGGTAGCCCTGGCCGATCTCGCTGCCCACGTAGAGCCGGGACAGTATCTCGCGGACCTTCGCCTGCGTCTTCCACGGCTGGCCGGCCGCGTCGTACAGGTACGGGATGTGGTGCGCGGGCTGGTTGGACTGCCCGAGCATGCCCATCCGGGTGTCGCGGGCCTCGGTCATCTCGTGGATGACGCCCCCGTACGAGCCGGAGAAGCGCGGGTCGGCCGTCTCCGGCGTGGAGAAGAACGTGTCGAGCTTCTTCGCCAGCGCGTCCCGGCCGCCGTACAGGTTGGCCAGGCCCCGGGTGTCCTGCGGGACCGTGAAGGCGTAGCCCCAGCCGTTGCTCTCGGTGTAGTCGTAGCCCCACACGCGCGGGTCGTACGTCGAGGCGTCCAGCCGCCAGTCGCCCTGGTCGTCCCGCCCCTGGAAGAAGTCGACCTGCTTGTCGTAGAGGTTGACGTAGTCCTGGGCGCGGTTGAGGAAGTACTCCGACTCCTCCTTGTAGCGCTTGTCGCCCGTCTTCGCGTAGAGGGCCTGGCCCATCCGCGCGATGCCGTAGTCGTTGTTGTAGCCGTCCATCGCCCACGAGAAGCCCTCTCCCGTGGAGGTGGTGGTGTAGCCGAGGAACGGGGAGGTGGCCATGCCCTTGCGGCCCACGCCCGACGTCGGCGGAACGACCGTCGCGTTCTTCACGGCCGCTTCATAGGCCGCCTTCGCGTCGAACCTCACGCCCTTGACGTAGGCGTCCGCGAAGGCCACGTCCGAGGACGTGCCGGTCATCAGGTCCGCGTAGCCGGGGGAGGACCAACGGGCCGTCCAGCCGCCGTCCTTGTACTGCTGGACGAACCCGTCCACCATCTCGCCCGCCTGACTCGGCGTCAGCAGGGAGTAGGCGGGCCAGGTCGTCCGATAGGTGTCCCAGAAGCCGTTGTTGACGTACACCTTCCCGTCGACGATCTTCGACCCGGTGTGGGTCGGGGTGTCCGCCCCGGGCATCGGGGAGAACGGCGAGGCGTACTGCTCCTTCGAACCGACCTTCTCGAAACCGGAGTTGGGGTACAGGTACAGCCGGTACATGCTGGAGTACAGCGAGGTCAGCTGGTCGCTCGTGGCGCCCTCGACCTCCACCTTGCCCAGCAGTCTGTCCCAGGCCCGCTGGGCGCTCTTCCTGACCGTGTCGAAGGACGTGCCGTCCGGGATCTCCTGACGCAGGTTGTCCTTGGCCTGGTCGACGCTGATCAGGGAGGTGGCCAGACGCAGGTTCACGGTGTGGTCGGAGCCCGCGTCGAAGCGCAGGTAGCCCTTGACCCCGCTCGCGGAGCCGTCCGTCACCGGCTTGTCGAAGACGCCGTACACGAACAGCCGGGTGGCGCCGGTCGACAGCCCGGACTTGACGTCCGAGTAGCCGGTGACGACCCCGGTGTCCTTGTCGAGGCTGAGGCCCGCCTGCTCGGTGACGTTGTCGAAGATCACGCTCGCGTCGTCGCCCGGGTAGGTGAAGCGCAGGGCCGCCGCGTGGTCGGTCGGGGTCATCTCGGCCTTGAGGCCGTTCTCGAAGCGCACCCCGTAGTAGTACGGCCGCGCGGTCTCGTTCTCGTGCCGGAACGCCAGCTCACGCGCCTCGCGGCCGGTGTCCGGGGTGCCGGCGGCCGCCGACGGCATCAGCTGGAAGGTCTGCCGGTCACCCATCCACGGGCTCGGCTCGTGGCTCGCGCTGAACGCCTGGATCGTCGGCAGGTTGTCGTCGTTGTTGGCCCGCGCGTAGTCGTACAGCCAGCTCAGCGAGGACGCGTTGGTCACCGGGGTCCAGAAGTTGAACCCGTGCGGGAGCGCGGTCGCGGGGAAGTTGTTGCCGCGCGAGAAGCTGCCGCTGGAGTTGGTGCCCCGGGTGGTCAGCACGTAGTCCGACAGATGCGCCTTCGGCTGCTCCTGCGCCACCGGCTTGATCGCCAGGTCGTCCAGCCAGCCCCGGAACTTCGCCGGGCCCTTGGGGGAGTCGTACCCGATCAGGATCCGGTCGACGGTCCTCCCGGCCGCGACCGACCCGATCCGGGAGACGACGTTGTTCCACTGGTTGACGTACAGCACCTTCGACGCGCCCTGCCCCTGGGGGCTGAGCGGGAAGCCGTGCTGGTCGGTGGCGCCCAGATCGCTCAGGCGGGTGCCGTCGGTGAAGACCAGGTCGACGGAGACGTTCGTGGCGTCGTAGTCGCGGTCGCCGTCGGCCATCTGCGGATACAGGCGGTACGACAGCTGAGTGTCCCGGTCGACCTTCACGTTCACGTCGAAGATCTTGTTGTACGAGTACGCCCGTCCGTCGGCCGTGTGGCGACCGGCGTAACGCAGCGCACGCTTTCCGGTGAACCCGGCGGCCGCCTTGGCGGTCGGTGATCCGGCGGGCCCGCGGTCGACCAGCGACAGCATGTCCTCGGGCACCGAGCCGCCGCTGCCGCCGGTGGAGAGCTGCAGGTCCGCCAGCTGCAGGATGTCGGCGCCGTTGTTCTTGGTGATGTCGAGCCGGAAGTGCTCGTACTCGGCCGGCGCCGCGAGGTCGTACTGCTTGGTCTGGAACCGCTCCGAGAAGGACTGCCCGGAGCGGGTGTCGACGGTCTTCCAGTCCTTGCCGTCCGTCGAGCCCTGCAGGGTCCAGTCCTGCGGGTCACGCCCGGCCTCGTCGTTGGCGGAGGTCAGCGCGTACGTGGTGATCGCGTACGGCTTGTCGAGATCGAACTCCACCCAGCCGGTGGGTGCGAAGGTCAGCCACTTGGTGCCGGACTCGCCGTCGACCAGGTTCTCCTTCACCTCGCCGCCGCCCGAGTTCTCGCTGCTGGCCCGGACGTCCGTGACATGGTCGTTCACGTTACCGGCGACACCGCTGCTGTAGCCGCCGTCGACACCGGAGGCCCGCTTGCTCCCGTCCGGCGCGGTGTCCACCGTGTTCAGCCAGGTCGGTGCCGGGTCACCCGCCTCGAACGAGGACGCGAACTCCCGGTCCGCCTTGGCCGGAGCCTCCGGCAGGGCGATCGCCGCCCCTTGCGACCCCACGGCCATGACAAAGGCGGCCGTGAGGACGACCGCCGTACCCCGTCTGTGCCGAGCTCTGTGTCTCATGGACCAGCACCCCTCCTGCGCCCCATCCGGACAACGTTGTCAACTTTGCTGCGCAGAGACCAGTAGTGGGTCAAGTGGTCAGTGATGTCAAGGGTGTTGAGTGTGGCATTCGGGGCTTATGTCGCGGATTTTTCCGGCAAGCGGTACACAGGGCGCTCATATTTCCGCGAGGTCTCAACTCGGAAAAGACCGATGACCAACCTTGCATTCGATCTTGCTCCGTCCGCGGGAAGTGGACTATACCTGTCGGCACTTCACACGATCGATACGGCATGATCCGTACGTCCTGCACGACCCTGCTTGACCTGACCGCGGTGCCCGGAGGATCCGGTTCACCGCCTGAGTCCTGGAGAAGGCGAGGACTTTGAGCATGGGATCCACTTCCGCCGAGAACAACGGCACCGCGGGTGTCGGCCGCCGCGATCTGATCAAGCGGTCGGCCGCACTCGGCCTGATCTCCGTCCCCACGATGAGTTTTCTGGCGGCCTGCGCCAGCGGCGGCGGCGACGACAATTCCAGTGGCAACGACGAGGGCAAGACGTCCAAGTCGAACCCCTTCGGTGCGAAGAAGGGCACCAAGCTCGACGTCGTCATCTTCAAGGGCGGCTACGGCGACGACTACGCCAAGGCGTGGGAGGCGGACTACGAGAAGAAGCTCGGCATCACCTCCACCCACACCGGCACCCAGGAGATCACCGGAAAGCTCCAGCCCCGCTTCAACGCGGGCAACCCGCCGGACATCGTCGACGACTCCGGCGCCCAGCAGATCAAGGTCGACGTGCTCTACAAGAACGGCCAGCTGCTGGACCTCGCCCCGGTCCTCGACGCGCCGTCGGTCGACGACCCGAGCAAGAAGGTCCGGGACATGCTGATCCCCGGCACCCTCGACCCGGGCGTCCAGGAGGGCAAGGTCGTCGCCCTGAACTACATCTACACGGTGTGGGGCCTGTGGTACTCCGGCAAGCTCTTCAAGGAGAAGGGCTGGGAGCCGCCCAAGACCTGGGACGACTTCATCAAGATCTGCCAGGAGGCCAAGAAGGCGGGCATCGGCGGTCTCGCCCACCAGGGCAAGTACCCGTACTACATCAATGTCGCCATCATGGACATGATCGCCAAGAAGGGCGGCATCGACGCCGTCAAGGCGATCGACAACCTCAAGCCGAACGCCTTCGTCGGCTCCGCCGCGGCCCAGGCGGGCGTCGAGGCGATCTACGAGGTCGTGGAGAAGGGCCTGTTGATGCCCGGCACCAACGGCCTGACCCACACCGAGTCCCAGACCCGCTGGAACCAGTACAAGGCCGCCTTCATCACCTGCGGTTCCTGGCTGGAGAACGAGCAGCTCAAGCAGACGCCCTCGGACTTCGACATGAAGTTCCTGCCGATGCCGCTGCTGCCCGACAGCAAGATGCCCTTCGAGGCGATCCGGGCCGGCTCCGGCGAGCCCTTCATCATCCCCGCGAAGGCCAAGAACCTGCCCGGCGCCAAGGAGTTCATGCGGCACATGCTCTCCAAGGAGTGGTCGACGCTCTTCGCCAAGCAGGCCAACTCGCTCACCATCCTCAAGGACGGCGTCGACGCCAGCGTCAAGCTGCGCCCGGGCACGCAGTCCACGGTCGAGGCCTCGAAGGCGGCCGGCGACAACACCTTCCGCTACCTCTACCCGGACTGGTACAGCGAGATGGACACGGCCATCCAGAACGCGTCCAATGAGCTCATGGCCAAGCGCATCCAGCCCAAGGAGTGGCTGAAGCGCTGTCAGGCCGCCGTCGACAAGCAGGCCGCGGACCCCGCGTCCAAGAAGAACGTGCACGAATAGGCCACGGGGGCGCCGTGGGGACTGCCTTTGGTGCCGGGCAGTTCCCCGCGCCCCTTCGGGGGCGCTGCACAGACCGGAATATCAGGGGCAGGTATGCGAAAAGGGCAGTACCGGTTCGTCGCGGGGTTCTTGTTCGCTCCCGTGTTGCTCTACGTGGTCTTTGTCATCTGGCCTTACATCCAGACATTCGGGTATTCCCTCACGGACTGGAAGGGGCAGTCGCAGACCTTCAAGTTCGTCGGATTCGCCAATTACCGGGCGTTGTTCCACGACGACGTCTTCATGCAGGCCATCTGGCACAACATCCAGTTCCTGGTCTTCATTCCGGTGATCACGATCCTGCTCGCCCTGTTCTTCGCCTTCATGCTGAACGCGGGCGGACGCAGCAAAGCCGGCGGTGTGCAGGGCGTCGCCGGATCGAAGGTCTACAAAATCGTCTACTTCTTCCCGCAGGTGTTGTCGCTGGCGATTCTCGCGGTGTTGTTCAACGCGGTCTACCGCAGTGACGGCGGCGGTCTGCTCAACGGTGCCCTGATCAAGATCCACCTGGTCGACCCGGACAACCCCGTCGAATGGCTCAACGAGCCGCACATCGTGCTGTGGGCGCTGATGGTCGCCGTGATCTGGCAGGGTGTCGGCTTCTATCTGGTGCTGTTCTCGGCGGCCATGCAGTCCATCCCCAAGGACATCTACGAGGCCGCGCTGATCGACGGCGCCAACCGCAACCAGTCGTTCTTCCGGATCACCCTGCCGCTGCTGTGGGACACCGTGCAGACGGCGTGGGTGTACCTCGGCATCATCGCCATGGACATGTTCGTGCTGGTCTCCTCGATGACCCAGAACATGGGCGCCTACGGCGGCGGCCCCGACCACCACAGCGACGTCATGGCGACCGTGATGATGCGCAACTTCCTGTACTTCGGCAAGAGCGGCTACGCCTGCGCCATGGGTGTCGTCATGCTGCTGCTCACCCTGATCCTGTCCGTCTTCACGCTGCGCGTCACCCGCCGCGAGCGCATCGAGTTCTGAGCGGGAGACAAGACGATGAGCGCCCCCATCAAGGAGACCCCGGCCGCGCCCGCCGAGCGGCCCGTCGCCAAGAGCCCCGCCCGCCCCGACGACAAGCGCGGCGAGGGCGTCGTGCTGAACGTCTTCTCGCACGGCTTCCTCGCCCTGTGGGCCCTGCTGATCGTGCTGCCGCTGCTGTGGCTGGTGATCAGCTCCTTCAAGACCGACGCCCAGATCGGCGGCTCGGCCTTCGGCTGGCCGCACAGCTGGTCCTTCGGCGTCTTCCACCGCGCCTGGAACAAGGGCATCGGCGACTACTTCCTGAACACCGTGATCGTCCTGGTCTTCTCGGTGCCGCTGACCATGCTCTTCGGCTCCATGGCGGCCTACGTGCTGGCCCGCTACCAGTTCTGGGGCAACCGGCTGCTGTACTACTTCTTCGTCGCCGGCGCGATGTTCCCGGTGTTCCTCGCCCTCGTCCCGCTGTTCTTCATGGTCAAGCGGCTGGACATGCTGAACACCTACCAGGGGCTGATCCTGGTCTACATCGCCTACTCGATGCCGTTCACGGTGTTCTTCATGCACGCCTTCTTCCGGACCCTGCCGACGGCGGTCTTCGAGGCGGCGATCCTGGACGGCGCCTCGCACACCCGGACCTTCTTCCAGGTCATGCTGCCGATGGCGAAGCCCGGACTGATCAGCGTGGGCATCTTCAACACGCTCGGGCAGTGGAACCAGTTCATCCTGCCGACGGTCCTCATGCAGCCGCAGAGCGGCGGCGACCCCGAGCGGTACGTCCTCACCCAGGGCCTCATCCAGCTGCAGCAGCAACAGGGCTACGCCTCCGACCTGCCGGTCCTGTTCGCCGGCGTGACCATCGCCATGATCCCGATGCTCGTGGTGTACCTGTCCTTCCAGCGTCAGGTGCAGGCGGGACTGACCTCGGCGACCCTCAAGTAGGCGGGAGCCCCGCCTTCGCACGGCGCCCACGAGCGCGCCGTCCCCCGGCCCGGGGGCGGTGCGCTCATATGTGCGTCCATCCACCCGGATACGGTTCAACCTCTTGACGGGAGGCAACCCGAACGGCTCAGCTTAGAGTTCACTAGTTGGACATAGACGGGGCCTCATCGAGGCGGTCCCGTGCGCAGGAGGTCGTCGTGGAGACTCCGGGGTCGCAGTCGTCACTGCACCGAGCCAACCTGGAGCGGGTGGTACGGGCCGTCCGGCTGGCCGGGTCCCTCACGCAGGCGGAGATCGCGAGGACCACGGGACTGTCCGCGGCGACGGTCTCCAACATCGTCCGCGAGCTCAAGGACGGCGGAACGGTCGAGGTCACGCCCACCTCGGCGGGTGGCCGCAGGGCCCGCAGCGTCTCGCTGAGCGGGGACGCCGGCATCGTCATAGGGGTCGACTTCGGGCATACGCACCTGCGGGTCGCCGTCGGCAACCTCGCCCATCAGGTGCTCGCCGAGGAGTCCGAGCCGCTGGACGTGGACGCCTCCTCGACCCAGGGCTTCGACCGGGCGGAGGAGCTGGTCAATCGCCTGATCAGCGCAACGGGCGTGGACCGGTCGAAGATCGCCGGAGTGGGCCTCGGCGTACCCGGACCGATCGACGTCGAGTCCGGGACGCTGGGCTCCACCGCCATCCTGCCGGGCTGGACCGGCACCAGGCCCGCCGAGGAGCTGCGGGGGCGGCTCGGCGTACCGGTGCACGTGGACAACGACGCCAACCTCGGCGCCCTCGGTGAGCTGGTCTGGGGCAGTGGCAGAGGCGTTCGTGATCTTGCTTACATCAAGGTCGCGAGCGGTGTGGGCGCCGGTCTGGTGATCAACGGGAAGATCTACCGCGGGCCAGGTGGTACAGCGGGAGAAATCGGACATATTACTCTTGATGAATCCGGCCCCGTCTGCCGCTGCGGAAACCGGGGCTGCCTGGAGACCTTCGCGGCCGCGCGCTATGTGCTGCCGCTCCTCCAGTCCAGCCACGGCACGGATCTGACGATGGAAGGCGTCGTGCGGCTGGCCAGGGACGGAGACCCGGGCTGCCGTCGCGTGATCGCCGACGTCGGCCGCCACATCGGCTCTGGAGTCGCCAATCTCTGCAATCTGCTGAACCCGAGCCGGGTGGTGCTCGGCGGTGATCTCGCCGAGGCCGGTGAGCTGGTGCTCGGGCCGATCAGGGAGTCCGTCGGCCGCTACGCAATCCCCAGCGCGGCGCGCCAACTGTCCGTTCTCCCCGGGGCACTTGGGGGCCGTGCGGAGGTGCTCGGAGCACTCGCTCTCGCACTCAGCGAGATGGGTGATTCGACCCTTTTGGACGGCACGCTCGCTACGGCGACCCCTGCCTTCACTTAGAGAACGGATGGCACCGTTGCCATCTCGTTAAGGATTTACTTCTTGACGTCGCACGTGTGGCCGAGTTGACTTCCAGCCACCTCGGCCGCAACGTCGCGGCCTCGTCAGGGAGGTTTCTGAAGTGAACACGCGTATGCGTCGTGCCGCGTTTGCCGTTGCTGCCGGTGCGATGGCCGTTTCGCTGGCCGCCTGTGGCTCCGCCAAGGAGTCCGGCAACAAGAGCAGCTCTTCGAGCTCGTCGTCCAAGAAGGGCGACAACATCAAGGTCGGTCTCCTGCTTCCCGAGAACCAGACCGCGCGTTACGAGAAGTTCGACAAGCCCCTGATCGAGAAGAAGGTCAAGGAGCTGACCAACGGCAAGGGCACGGTCGTCTACGCCAACGCCAAGCAGGACGCCAGCCTCCAGGCCCAGCAGGTCGACACCATGGTCACCCAGAAGGTCGACGTGCTGATCGTGGACGCGGTGGACTCCGCGGCCATCAAGAACTCGGTCCAGAAGGCCAAGGACGCCGGCATCCCGGTCGTCGCCTACGACCGCCTCGCGCAGGGCCCGATCTCCGGCTACACGTCCTTCGACAACGAGACCGTCGGCAAGACCCAGGGCGAGGCCCTGTTGAAGGCCCTCGGCTCGAAGGCCAAGTCCGGCGACATCGTCATGATGAACGGCTCGGTCACCGACCCGAACGCCGCCCAGTTCAAGAAGGGCGCCCTCTCCGTCCTCCAGGGCAAGGTGAACATCGGCAAGTCCTACGACACCAAGGACTGGAAGCCGGAGAACGCCAACGCCAACATGGAGGCGGCGATCTCGGCGCTCGGCAAGAACAAGATCATCGGCGTCTACTCGGCCAACGACGGCATGGCCGGCGGTATCATCACCGCCCTCCAGGCCGCCGGCCTGAAGGTCCCGGTCACCGGCCAGGACGCGGAGCTCGACGCGGTGCAGCGCATCGTCACCGGCACGCAGTACATGAGCGTCTACAAGCCCTACCCGACCGAGGCCAACACCGTCGCGGAGATGGCCGTCGACATCGCCCAGGGCAAGGACCTCAGCTCCGTCGCCCCCGACAAGGTCGACAGCCCGACCGACAAGGGCATCCCGGCGAAGATCATCTCGGTCTTCTCGCTGACCAAGGACAACATCAAGGACACCGTCATCAAGGACGGCATCTACACGGTGTCCGACATCTGCACGGCGCAGTACAAGGCCGCCTGCGACAAGATCGGTCTGAAGTAGACAGCGGCAGGTCCCTTCCCAGGTAGGGGAATTCGCTCTTGAATTCCCCTACGGGACGCCCGCTCCGAAGGCTCCTCCGGCGCCCCGCGCATCACACAGCCCCGCAAGCTAGCTGCGGGGCGCCGGACGGATCAGCCCCCCAAAACTTCTGCACAACCTCCCGCCGGGTCAGGCGGCGAAGGAGATGGTTCACGTGTCCGCTACGCCCGTGCTGGCGTTGCGCGGGGTCTCCAAGCGGTTCGGTGCCGTCCAGGCGCTCACCGACGTAGAGCTTGAGGTCCACGCCGGTGAGGTGGTCGCCCTGGTGGGCGACAACGGCGCCGGAAAGTCCACGCTGGTCAAGACGATCGCCGGCGTGCACCCCATCGATGAGGGCGTCATCGAGTGGGACGGCAAGGCCGTCTCGATCAACAGGCCGCACGACGCCCAGAACCTGGGCATCGCGACGGTGTACCAGGACCTCGCGCTGTGCGACAACATCGACGTCGTGGGCAACCTGTACCTGGGCCGTGAGGTCCGCAAGTACGGCGTGCTCGACGAGGTCGAGATGGAGCGCCGCTCGCGCGAGCTGCTGGACCAGCTGTCCATCCGCATCCCCAGCGTGCGGATTCCGATCGCCTCGCTGTCGGGTGGTCAGCGCCAGACCGTCGCCATCGCCCGCTCCATGCTGGGCGAGCCCAAGCTGGTCATCCTCGACGAGCCCACCGCCGCTCTCGGTGTCGAGCAGACCGCGCAGGTCCTCGACCTCGTGGAGCGGCTGCGGGAACGTGGTCACGCCGTGATCCTCATCAGCCACAACATGGCCGACGTGAAGGCCGTCGCCGACAAGGTGGCGGTGCTGCGTCTGGGTCGTAACAACGGCGTCTTCGAGGTCAAGTCGACCTCGCAGGAAGAGATCATCTCCGCCATCACCGGCGCCACGGACAACGCCGTGACCCGTCGTGCGGCGCGCACCTCCGGGGAGATCAAGAAGTGAGCATCGACAAGACCTCCACGCCTCCCGAGGACCACGTGGTGGAGAACCCCGAGGCCGCGGCCGGTGCCGCGACCGTGGTCGACCCCCGGCTGCTGGTGCGCGAACAGGGCTTCGCGGGGTACATCACCGAGTTCAAGCGCAAGATCAAGGCGGGTGACCTGGGTTCCATCCCGGTCGTCATCGGCCTGGTGATCATCTGGATCATCTTCCAGAGCCTGAACTCCAACTTCCTGAGCGCGAACAACCTCTCCGACATCTCCGTCGCGATGGTCGGCACCGGCATGATCGCCGTCGGTATCGTCTTCGTGCTGCTGCTCGGTGAGATCGACCTGTCGGTCGGCTCGGTCTCCGGTGTCGCGGGCGCGAGCTTCGCCGTACTGAACGTCAACCACGGCATGAGCGAGTGGCTGGCGTTCGTGCTGGCGATCCTCACCGGCACCGTCGCCGGCGCGATCCACGGTTTCGTCTTCGCGAAGATCGGTGTGCCCGCGTTCGCGGTCACCCTGGCCGGCCTGCTGTTCTGGAACGGCTTCATGCTCCAGATCCTGGGCTCCAACGGCACGATCAACCTCAACAGCGACGGCATGGTCGCCAAGCTGACGACGTACTACTTCAGCGACGTCGCCGCCTCCTACGGCCTGGCCATCGCGGTGACCGCGCTGTTCTTCCTCAGCTCCTACTTCGGCAACAAGCGCCGCGAGGCGGCCGGCGTGCCGTCCCGGCCGGTGAGCGAAACCATTCTCCGCACGGTGCTGCTCGCGATCGTCGCCTTCGCCGTGGCCATCGTCTACAACCAGTACAAGGGTCTGCCGCTGGCCGTCGTGATCTTCGTCGGTGTGCTGCTGGTCACGGACTTCATCCTGCGCCGCACGCCGTACGGCCGGAAGATCTTCGCGCTCGGCGGCAGCGTCGAGGCCTCCCGGCGTGCCGGTATCAACGTGGAGATGGTCCGGATCTCGGTCTTCGCGATCTCCGGCACCTTCGCCGCGGTCGGCGGTCTGTTCATCGCCTCGAAGATCGCCTCGGCCAACCAGGGCGCCGGTGGCGGTGACCTGCTGATGAACGCCATCGCGGCGGCCGTCATCGGTGGCACGTCCCTCTTCGGCGGCCGCGGCCGCACCTGGAACGCGCTCCTCGGTGTGCTGGTGATCGTCTCCATCCAGTACGGCCTCGCCCTGCAGGGCATCGCCTCGCCGGTGCAGTACATGATCACCGGTGGTGTTCTGCTGGCGACCGTCGTCATCGACGCGATCACCCGCAAGACGCAGAAGACGGCCGGACGCGCGTAACCGACCGCACCCGATGCCCGGCACCCCACAGGTGCCGGGCATCGTCGTGTCGTAGGACCGGACAATCGTGGGTACAGCCGATCGCGTGACCTATGACGCACCGCCCGGGCGTCACCCGCACAGGCGGAACATTAGACTCGACAAGCCCGGCAACAGCTCTACTGCAAGGAGGCACGGGTGCCGCTGCTGACCCGTATCAGGGGACCGCGCGATCTGGACCGGCTCAGCCCCGAGGAGCTGGTGCAGCTGGCAGAGGAGATCCGGACCTTCCTCGTCGACGCCGTCTCCAAGACCGGCGGCCACCTCGGCCCCAACCTCGGTGTGGTGGAGCTGACCATCGCCCTGCACCGGGTCTTCGACTCGCCCCGGGACAAGGTGCTGTGGGACACCGGCCACCAGTCCTACGTGCACAAGCTGCTCACCGGCCGCCAGGACTTCTCGCGGCTGAAGATGAAGGGCGGTCTGTCCGGCTACCCCTCGCAGGCCGAGTCCGAGCACGACGTCATCGAGAACAGCCACGCCTCCACGGTCCTCGGCTGGGCCGACGGGCTCGCCAAGGCCAACCAGATCCTCGAGCGCGACGACCACGTGGTCGCCGTGATCGGTGACGGCGCGCTGACCGGCGGCATGGCCTGGGAGGCCCTCAACAACATCGCCGCCGCCAAGGACCGCCCCCTCGTCATCGTCGTCAACGACAACGAGCGGTCGTACGCGCCGACCATCGGCGGCCTCGCCAACCACCTCGCCACCCTGCGCACCACCGACGGCTACGAGCGCTTCCTGGCCCGCGGCAAGGACCTCCTCGGGCGCACCCCGGTCGTCGGCAAGCCCCTCTACGAGACCCTGCACGGCGCCAAGAAGGGCCTGAAGGACTTCATCGCGCCGCAGGGCATGTTCGAGGACCTGGGCCTGAAGTACGTCGGCCCCATCGACGGCCACGACATCGAGGCGCTGGAGTCCGCGCTGGCCCGCGCCAAGCGGTTCGGCGGCCCGGTGATCGTCCACTGCCTCACCGAGAAGGGCCGCGGCTACCAGCCCGCCCTCCAGGACGAGGCCGACCGCTTCCACGGCATCGGCCCCATCCACCCCGACACCGGCCTGCCGATCAAGGCGTCCGGCGCCGACTGGACCTCCGTCTTCGGCGACGAGATGGTCGAGCTCGGCAAGGAGCGGAAGGACATCGTCGCCATCACGGCCGCGATGCTCCAGCCGGTCGGCCTGAAGAAGTTCGCCGACACCTTCCCCGAGCGGATCTACGACGTCGGCATCGCCGAGCAGCACGGCGCCGTCTCCGCGGCCGGCCTCGCGCACGGCGGACTGCACCCCGTCTTCGCCGTGTACGCCACCTTCCTCAACCGCGCCTTCGACCAGGTCCTGATGGACGTGGCGCTGCACAAGTGCGGCGTGACCTTCGTCCTGGACCGGGCCGGTGTCACCGGCACCGACGGCGCCTCCCACAACGGCATGTGGGACATGTCGATCCTCCAGGTCGTCCCGGGCCTCAGGCTCGCCGCCCCGCGCGACGCCGACCAGGTGCGCGCCCAGCTCCGCGAGGCCGTCCAGGTCGACGACGCGCCGACCGTGGTGCGCTTCTCCAAGGGCGCCGTCGGACCCGCCGTACCCGCCGTGGGACGGGTGGGCGGCATGGACGTCCTGCGCGAGCCGGGCACGGACACGCCGGACGTGCTGCTGGTCTCCGTGGGGGCCCTGGCGCCCATGTGCCTGGAGATCGCCGAGCTGCTGAAGAAGCAGGGCATCTCCACCACGGTCGTCGACCCGCGCTGGGTCAAGCCGGTGGACGAGGCCATGGCCCCGCTCGCCGAGCGGCACCGGGTGGTCGTCACCGTCGAGGACAACTCCCGGGTCGGCGGCGTCGGTTCGGCGATCGCGCAGGCGCTGCGGGACGCGGGCGTCGACGTACCCCTGCGCGACTTCGGCATCCCGCCGCGCTTCCTCGACCACGCCTCGCGCGCCGAGGTGATGGCGGAGATCGGCCTCACCGCCCCCGACATCGCCCGCCAGGTCACCGGCCTCGTCTCCAGGCTGGACGGCCGTTACGACCGTACGGCGGCCGAGGTGCAGCCCGCCCGGGACTGACGCGACACCCGCCTCCCATGGGCCGCTTCCGCCACCGCCAGGGGTGGTGAAAGCGGCCCATTCGCGTGAACCCGCTCGCGCCGGGGCATACGGTCCCCCAACTCTCGACTTCGCTCGACCCGGGGGCACCCCCATCGCCCCCTCCCGATCATGTCGGGGACGACACAGCGTGGGAGGTACGCCCGTGAGCAGCACCCTCTTCAGGACGAAGAACATCGAGCAGTCCATCCAGGACACCGAGGAGCCCGAGCACGCGCTCCGAAAATCCCTGTCCGCGCTGGATCTGACGGTCTTCGGCGTCGGTGTCATCATCGGCACCGGCATCTTCGTCCTCACCGGAACGGCCGCCAAGAACACCGCCGGCCCCGCCGTTTCCCTGTCCTTCGTCGTCGCCGGCGTGGTCTGCGCGCTCGCCGCGCTGTGCTACGCCGAGTTCGCCTCCACGGTCCCGGTCGCCGGCTCCGCGTACACCTTCTCCTACGCCTCGCTGGGGGAGCTCCCGGCCTGGATCATCGGCTGGGACCTGGTGCTCGAGCTGGCGCTGGGCACGGCGGTGGTGGCCGTCGGCTGGTCCGGCTACATCCACTCGCTGCTGGACAACGCGGGCTGGCATCTGCCCGCCTCGCTCAGCGGCCGGGACGGTGCCTCCGGGTTCGGCTTCGACATCCTCGCCGCCGCGCTCGTGCTGCTGCTCACCGCCATTCTCGTCATCGGCATGAAGCTCTCCGCGCGGGTCACCTCGGTCGTCGTCGCCATCAAGGTCGCCGTCGTCCTCGTCGTCATCATCGCGGGCGCGTTCTTCATCAAGGGCGACAACTACGACCCGTTCATCCCCAAGGCGCAGACCGTGGAGGCGGGGGGCAACCTCAAGGCGCCGCTGATCCAGCTGATGTTCGGCTGGGCGCCCTCCAACTTCGGCGTCATGGGCATCTTCACCGCCGCGTCCGTGGTGTTCTTCGCCTTCATCGGCTTCGACGTCGTCGCCACGGCCGCGGAGGAGACGCGGAACCCGCAGCGGGACGTGCCGCGCGGGATCATCGGGTCCCTGATCATCTGCACGGCTCTGTACGTCGCCGTGTCGATCGTGGTGACCGGCATGCAGAAGTACACCAAGCTGTCCGTCGACGCCCCGCTGGCCGACGCGTTCAAGGCGACGGGGCACCCCTGGTTCGCGGGCCTGATCAGCTTCGGCGCGGCGGTGGGCCTGACCACGGTGTGCATGATCCTGCTTCTGGGCCAGTCCCGCGTCTTCTTCGCGATGAGCCGCGACGGGCTGCTGCCGCGCTTCTTCTCCCACACCCACCCGCGCTTCCGCACGCCGTACCGCCCGACCATCCTGCTCGGCGTGGTCATCGCGATCGTCGCGGGCTTCACCAGCCTCAGCGAACTGGCCGAACTGGTGAACATCGGCACGCTCTTCGCGTTCATCGTCGTCGCGATCAGCGTCATCATCCTGCGCAACACCCGCCCCGACCTGGACCGCTCCTTCCGCACCCCGTGGGTCCCCTTCGTGCCGATCCTGTCGGTGCTCGCGTCCCTGTGGCTGATGCTCAACCTCCCCGCCGAAACCTGGCTCCGCTTCGCCATCTGGATGGTCATCGGCTTCGCGGTGTACTTCCTCTACGGCCGCACCCACAGCCGCCTGGCGCGCCGCGAGGACCAGCCGACGACGGTGTGACGCCGGGTAGGGACGGACGCCGGCTGCCCGCTGCCGGCTGAGCAGAACTGTTGAGCTGGGCTGGGCCGCGCGAGGGGTGGGTCGGCGCAGACGAGGGGCGCAGGTCGTCAGCCGGCTCCGGCAAGCGGGCCAAGGCTGACGGCCGCCGGCCGATCCCGCCGACGGGGCGGTCGGACGTCGCTCGTGGTCACCGGTTGGGTCGGCCGAAAGGGGCGGGTCCGGCGCGGATGGTGGCCGCCGGTCGGGTCCGGCGGTGTGGGGGCGGACGGTGGCGACGGTCGTCAGTCCGGGCAGTGCACGGGGGTGCCCGTGGTGGTCGCCGGCTGGGGCGGTGGG